>NZ_RJNY01000006.1:0-87770 GCF_003942795.1 Streptococcus mitis | reverse complement strand
ANTTTTATAGTTAATTATTCTAGAAATCTTTGCTTAGATTTTTTAAATAGTCATAAAAATCCATGGATAGTAACGAATGAAGTCTCGCAAGCTTGGCTGAATATAAATCAAAAAGGAGAAAATTATGAATAAGAAAGAATGGGTAAAACAATTTGAGGAGGCGAATGGTTGCAAGCCAACTGCATCAGAATTAGCAGAGGCGCAGTCAACTAAAAAGTTTGCGAGAGGAACTAGAAATATCAAAATCTATATTGGGATAGTCCTCTGTATTTTGGTTGCTATAATCCTAGTAAGTGTTTTCTCGCATTCTCTGATTGGAAAGAAAGAATCAAATCAAGCATCGTCTTCAGTTTCAACTACAGCGACAACAAGTCAAGCGTCTACAAGCCAAGGAAAAACAGATGAGACTGATAAGGTTAAACAAGAGGAAATTCAGAAACTCAAGGATCAACTGGCTGCTTTAGATACCAAAATTACTGAAGCAGAAGCACTTGTTAGCAAGTTAAAGAAAGAAACTACCGTTTCAAAACTCGATATTGAAGCAATCAAGAACAATGATTTGTCTAGTTTAGAAGGTACTTGGCGTAGTCAATCTGGTAATGAATACATTATTAAGAATTCTGGAGAAGTAGATGCGACTTGGTTTACAAATGATCAAAAGTACGAATCTGTAGTTGGATTAAAGGTATCAAAAGGTCAAGATAGTCGTAACCCTGAGACAGCTTCTATCAGTGCATGGGTAAAAGATTCTGTTGCTGGAGGATTTGTAGTAGTTGCTGTTCCAAGTGGAGTTGTTATGCAACCTGGTGATGATGGAAAGATTACGGATAAAAGCAATCATGCTGAGGAAAGACTTTTTTCTGGACAACAATATGAAGCGATGTTAATGAAACCAGAAGATGTATACTATCGTGTGAAACCAGATACCAGTAAACTTGAGGAAGAAGAAAAGAACTTAGCTAAACTGCAAGCTGATCGTGAAGCAATCAAATCTTCTCTAGAATCTAAGGAAAAGAAAAACTAGTTTAGAATCTAACTTTAGATTATCTTAGTTCAGAAATGCCCTTGTACTCGGCAGAATCAAGAAGCCCATTAGGGCTTCTTTTTCTTTTATCACGACTATTCAACCACTTAGACAGAGATATTGACCAGATAGGCAAAAGGGCTTGTTCTTGAAAAATTCCTCTGCTATAATGATTCATGTAAGGGCGTGAGGGGTCAATATCAGACAACTCAAGAACCAAAAAAAGAAAATGGAGACAAAAAAATGAAAAAATTATTGGGACTTGTATTTTTAGTAGCAGCAGCGCTAGTATTGTATTTCGGATCTGTTGGCTGGCCAAGTTTGGATGTAAACCTCTGGTCACTCATTCCGGTAGGATTGTTCCTCTATTTCACGCTAGAAAACTTTTTGAAAAAAGACTACAAGGCTAGCTTGATGTGCTTGATTATCGCCTTTATCATTGCGAATGCTATTTTTGATCTATTGCCAATTTCAAGTGGTTTGGTGATTGGTGCCGGTGTGCTAGCTTGTGTAGGACTTGGCTACCTCTTTCCTGATAAAGATAAAAAAGAAGGCAAATAAAAAGTCTCGAGATTTCTCGAGACTTTTTTTACTGACCAGCATAATATTTTTGAATCCCTTTTACGATGCCTGCGACCAGTTTATCTTGGTAGTGGCTATCTCTGATTTGTTGGTTTTCGGAGAAATTATCCATATAACCAAGCTCTAGGAGAACGGCTGGTTTGGCTGTTTCGCGTAGTACGGCATAGCTGCTCTCCAATAAGCCAGCATCCTTGGCTCCTGTTTCTGCTAGAAGAGAGGAGTGGATGGCAGCGGCGAGGCGTTTGCTTTCACTCATACGATCAGAGTGATTGTGCCAGTATTGATTAATCTTACTTGGATAATCAGGTTCATCTCTATAGGAGTAGGTTTGAATACCGCTTGCTTTTGAGTAGGTATTACCAGTAGCGTTGAAGTGAATACTGATAAAAATATCCGAGTTGGTCTTATTAACCATACGAGAACGTTCGGTAACAAAGTCAACGTCAATATCGCTATCACGAGAGGTGAGGACCTTGTAGCCCAGTTCTTCTAACTTAGCGCGAAGTTTGCGGTAAATCTGCATGTTGAGATCTTTTTCAGCGACATTGTAGTAAAAGGCACCAGAATCTTGACCACCATGTCCAGGATCTAGGAAGATGGTATTGCTGTATTGACCTTTTGTAAATCCACCTTCAGTTGAAACTTCAGAAATCCATTGGCCGTATTTTTGGAACAAGTGTTCCTTGCCGTNTATCTTGTAAGTTCCTGAAACATAATGTCCACTATCGTCCAGATAGTAACGAGCCTTGTAATAGTTGTCGTAAATCCACTCATTCTTGGCCATATAACCGCCAGACTTGAGGTAGTATGCCCCAATCCACTCCTGATTTGCATAACGGCCATCCGCTTTTAGATAGAACCAGCTATTGTAGGATTTATCAAAAATCCACTCTTTTTCCGCCATGGCTCCACTGGCTTTGAGGTAGTAGCTTTCTTTCCATTGATTGGAAAGCATGACTCCATTTTGTTCAAAAGCATACCAAGAACCATTGATTTTTTTCCAAGTGTTCAGAGCTAGTCGTCCAGAGGAATCAGCATAATACCATTGGTTGTCCAAATTGGTCCAGCTATTTTCTACCATAACCCCATCTTGGTCAAAGGCATAGCCTTTGTAGATAGTAGAATGAAGACGATTACCATCTTGATCGAAGTAGTACCATTTGCCTTGGATTTGTTTCCATTTGAGGACAGGCTGATTGTTTTCATAGAAACGCCACTGCTTGTTTTCTTCCTGCCATCCTTCTTTTTTAGGGGCTTCTTCTTTTGTCTTGTCTTTTGGAAGTGATGCAACCTCCTCTTCAGTTTTAGTTGAAAGATCTTTCTTATCTTCCTTAGAGTTGCTTTGTTCGGTGGTAGCAGGAGGATTAGCGTTGCTTTCCTCTGCGTAGATAGGTGCTTGGGTCAATCCTGCCATTGAAAGGACAACAGCACTTGCCAATATAAACTTTTTCAACGATATTCTCCAATCATTATTTTCTAAGAAATATTATAAAATATGTCTGATGGTTTATCAACTATCAAACTGAACTTCTTCTACTAAGTATTCGATAAAGCGTTCACCCATCTTAGACAGGCTGGTTTTTTCATGCTGGATATAGACTAGTTCAATCGGGTCGTCAATGTCCAGTGGAATGGAAACGATATTGTCTCCGTTGAGGTTGCTGTTCAAAATCCCTGTTGCAATGGTGTAACCATCCAAACCAATCAAGAGGTTAAAGAGGGTGGCGCGGTCACTGACAACAATGGATTTCTTGTGGTGCTCTTGTGAAAGAATCTCCTCTGAAAAGTAGAAGGAATTGTGCGTCCCCTGGTCATAACTCAGATAAGGAAAGTCTTCCAAATCAGCCAGTTTGACCTTATCTTTTTTAGCTAGAGGGTTGGTCTTGCTGACAAAGATATGGGGTTGAGCGGTAAAGAGGTGGTGAGTTAAGAGGTGGTTGTCATCTAGCATTTTCGTTAAAACATCGCGGTTGTAGCTGTTTAAAAAGAGGACACCGACCTCGCTACGGAAGTTCTTGACGTCATCGATAATCTCCCAAGTCCGAGTTTCACGAAGGAAGAGCTCGTATTTCTCCATATCACTTTTCTTGAGCAGAGAGACAAAGGCATTGACTACAAAGGCATAGTGCTGAGAGGAAACGCTGAAAAGTTCGCGGTGGGCGATAGGATTTTTATAGCGTTCCTCAAGAAGCTGCGTTTGCTCAACGACCTGACGGGCATAGGAGAGAAACTCCATCCCATCACGGGTTAAGGTAATGCCCTTGGGATTGCGGATAAAGATTTCAATACCCATTTCATTTTCCAAGTCTCGAACGGCATTAGAGAGACTGGGTTGGGTGATAAAGAGTTGCTTGGCTGCCTCATTCATAGAGCCAGTTTCGACGATTTTGATAATATAGTGTAGTTGTTGAATTCTCATGTTTTTATTGTACCACACTTGCGGAAGAATGGGCAATGAAGACGAAGAAAATAGGGGGAAAGAGCCGGTCCAGTATTGAAAAAAAGTCTAGAATTTGCTAAAATGGAAGCTATGAAAACATTCTATGATGTGCAGCAATTTCTCAAACAGTTTGGCATTATTATTTACATGGGGAAGCGCTTGTATGATATTGAACTGATGAAGCTCGAACTCTCTCGGATCTATGATGCAGGTCTGATGGATAAGCTAGACTATCTAGAGGCGGAAGCTGTTCTTCGTAGAGAGCACAAGATAGAATTAGACTACATAGAGAAAAATGGAGATAAGAACTAATGATTACTTGGATTTTGTGGGCACTTATACTGGCAATGGTGGCATGGATGGGTTATAACTACCTTCGTATTCGTCGTGCGGCTAAGATTGTGGACAATACAGAATTTGAAGCCTTGATTCGAAAAGGGCAGTTGATTGATGTCCGCGACCCAGCAGAATTTCACAGAAAACATATCCTCGGAGCTCGCAATATTCCTTCAAATCAGTTGAAGTCAAGCCTTGCAGCCCTTCGAAAGGATAAACCTGTCCTTCTCTACGAAAACCAACGCGGACAACGAGTGACCAATGCAGCACTTTATCTGAAAAAACAAGGCTTCTCTGAGATTTATATCCTTTCTTATGGGTTGGATTCTTGGATTGGGATGGTCAAGACTAGCTAAGGTTCTGTTAAAAACTGTCGAATGAGTGATAAAGCTTGCATTTTATGGTATCATCATTTATATTAATTTTAAGGAGATTTTGTAATATGAATTCACAACAAAAGAAAAAACCTTCACTTATTTTAGGTATCTTATCTATCGTCCTTGGTTTGCTATCTCCAATAGTGGGTCTGATTTAGGGATCATAGGATTGGTCTTGGCTTTTTCATACCAAAAAGAATCTGGACTGGACTATAAAACAGAAAAAATTCTCAACATCGTAGGACTTGTAGTTTCTGTTCTTAACTGGATTCTAGCAATCGCAATCTTTTTTAGATAAGCAAAAAACAAAAAAGCTTTAAATTTAAAGCTTTTTTGTTTTATCCACTTTTCTCTAAGTATTTTTTAATCTTCTCTAATTCTTTTTGGTTTAAGAATCGGTATTGCCCTTCTACTAGTTCTGGGTCTAATGTAAAATCACCGAATTGGACGCGTTTTAAGGTAGTCACCTTGACACCAACTGAAAGGAACATTTTTTTGACCTGATGAAACTTCCCTTCAGAGATAGTGATGGAGGCACGGCTCCCTGTTGGGCTTGCGGACAGAATGTCTAGTTTTGCAGGTTTACAAGTAGTCCCATCTAAAAAGACAATTCCCTCTTTGAATTTTTGGATATGTTCTGGTGTGAGCAGTCCGTTGACCACCACTTGATAGGATTTATCGACATGGTACTGGGGATGAAGAAGCTGAAAACCAAGAGGTCCGTTGTCTGTCAGAAGGAGCAGTCCCGTTGTGTCACGGTCTAATCTGCCGACAGCATAGAGCTGGTCAGACTGGATGTCAGGTGGAAGGAGGTCCATGACGGTTGGTAGGTCCTTATCCTGACTGGCTGTCACCACTCCACCTGGTTTATGAAGCATGAGGTAGGTGTGCTTGTATCCTTGAATCTGCCGTCCTTGAAAAACTAGTTTCTGCAATCCAGTATCGACATTTTGAGCGAGTGAGCTGGCTGGACAATCATCTACTAGGATTTCTTTTTTTAATAGAGCCTGTTTCATAGACTTGCGACTGATTTTTTCTTGGGCTAATAATCTATCTAAACGCATACCAGCTTATCTTATCATAAGTCTCTGACTTTGAAAAGAGTTGCCTTGACTAGAAAAGCAGAGTGAAAACATTTACACTTAGCTGAACTGTGATTTTTGAATGAGACTGTGGTATAATTGTTCAGTTAGAAATAAAAATTTAAATATTAGAGGAAATCATGACAAAACTAAGAGAAGATATCCGTAACATTGCGATTATCGCCCACGTTGACCACGGGAAAACAACCCTCGTTGACGAATTATTGAAACAATCAGAAACGCTTGATGCACGTACTGAATTGGCAGAGCGTGCTATGGACTCAAACGATATCGAAAAAGAGCGTGGAATTACCATCCTTGCTAAAAATACAGCCGTTGCTTACAACGGAACTCGTATCAACATCATGGACACACCAGGACACGCGGACTTCGGTGGAGAAGTTGAGCGTATCATGAAAATGGTTGACGGTGTCGTTTTGGTCGTAGATGCCTACGAAGGAACCATGCCACAGACTCGTTTCGTATTGAAAAAAGCCTTGGAACAAGACCTTGTCCCAATCGTGGTTGTCAACAAAATCGATAAACCATCAGCTCGCCCAGCAGAAGTAGTGGACGAAGTCTTGGAACTCTTCATCGAGCTTGGCGCAGATGATGACCAGCTTGATTTCCCAGTTGTTTATGCTTCAGCTATCAACGGAACATCCTCCTTGTCAGATGATCCAGCTGATCAAGAAAAAACAATGGCGCCAATCTTTGACACCATCATCGACCATATCCCGGCTCCAGTGGATAACTCAGATGAGCCTTTGCAGTTCCAAGTGTCACTTTTGGACTACAACGACTTCGTAGGTCGTATCGGTATCGGTCGTGTCTTCCGTGGTAGTGTGAAAGTTGGGGACCAAGTTACCCTTTCTAAGCTAGATGGTACAACGAAGAACTTCCGTGTAACAAAACTCTTCGGTTTCTTTGGTTTGGAACGTCGTGAAATCCAAGAAGCCAAAGCAGGTGACTTGATTGCCGTATCCGGTATGGAAGATATCTTTGTTGGTGAAACTATTACTCCGACGGATGCCATTGAACCTCTTCCAATCCTACATATCGATGAACCAACTCTTCAAATGACCTTCTTGGTAAATAATTCACCATTTGCAGGTCGTGAAGGGAAATGGGTGACTTCTCGTAAGGTAGAAGAACGCTTGCAAGCAGAATTGCAAACAGACGTTTCCCTTCGTGTTGACCCAACGGATTCACCAGATAAATGGACTGTTTCAGGACGTGGAGAATTGCACTTGTCAATCCTGATTGAAACCATGCGTCGTGAGGGTTATGAACTTCAAGTATCTCGTCCAGAAGTTATCGTAAAAGAAATCGACGGTGTTAAATGTGAGCCATTTGAACGCGTGCAAATTGATACTCCTGAAGAATACCAAGGATCTGTTATCCAAAGCCTTTCTGAACGTAAGGGTGAAATGTTGGATATGATTTCAACTGGTAATGGTCAAACTCGTTTGGTCTTCCTAGTTCCAGCGCGTGGTTTGATCGGATACTCAACTGAGTTCTTGTCAATGACTCGTGGTTACGGTATCATGAACCATACCTTCGACCAATACTTGCCATTGATTCCGGGTGAAATTGGTGGACGTCACCGTGGTGCCCTTGTTTCTATCGATGCTGGTAAGGCTACAACTTACTCAATCATGTCTATCGAAGAACGCGGAACCATCTTCGTCAACCCAGGTACTGAGGTTTACGAAGGAATGATCATCGGTGAAAACTCTCGTGAAAACGACTTGACAGTTAACATCACTAAAGCGAAACAAATGACCAACGTCCGTTCAGCTACTAAGGACCAAACAGCAGTTATCAAGACACCTCGTATCTTGACCCTTGAAGAGTCTCTTGAGTTCTTGAATGACGATGAGTACATGGAAGTAACGCCTGAGTCTATCCGTTTGCGTAAGCAAATCCTCAATAAGGCAGAGCGCGAGAAAGCTAACAAAAAGAAAAAATCAGCTGAATAAGAGCTAGAAAGAGATAAAGATGGTCTATTTAATCATAGGGATACTCTTATTACTACTCTATGTATTTGCGACACCTCAAAGTATCAAAGGAACAGTCAACATCGTTATCTTGGTCTTTGTAGTTGTTGCACTCTTGATTTTGCTGATGTTATCCATCTTGCAAATCTTCCAATTACCGACAGAATTCTTTGTCACAATCGCCATGCTGGCTCTAGCTTATTTTAGCTTGAAAGACATTACGCTCATGTCTGTAAAGAAGAGCAAAAGAAGATAAATAGAAAGAGAGCTATGGCTCTCTTTTTTAGACTTAGACAGATAAAATTGTTAAAATATTTTTGTAAAATTTATTGACAAACTATGATAAAAATGATAGCATAAACGCAAAAGAAATCGGTTTCAAAAAAAGAGAGGAGGATTCATTTTGTCGCATTGTTACTCAGGGTGTGCTTTTTTTGAAAGGAAAAGTAAAATGAAAACGAAAAAACATGGATTACTCGCTCTAGCTCTTATTTCAAGCTTTACATTAATGGGAGCCGTATCAGCTGCTGTACAATATCCAGATGGAGGAGTATGGACATACGGAGAAGGCTCAGGAGGTGGTTGGGCTTTTTCAAATTACTATCATGGTAAAAAATATCATTATTCTTCTCTTGTAAGTAGATGGAATAGTCTTTCAGATAGAGGAGAAGCAGTTGCAGGAGAAACTTCAGAGGCTTGGATTTGGACTGAATTTGGGGAACAAGTATCATTTTACTATGATTATGACGACTAATATTTAGTTTTCTTAGATAATTCCCTTTGTAAGAAATTACAAGGGGAATTTTGTTTATAAGGAGTCTACTATGAAGAAACTATTCATATTATTATCAACTTTTTTTCTCAGCTTCTTCCTTGCTTGGATTATTGTCTTACGTGCGCCACAATATTTATTTGCAAGCTATGATTCCGTTTCCTTACTTCGTGTCAAAAAAGATACTCAGGAACCGACGCGTGAGGTATTTGAACAGGAATTGGAGAATTTTGCAAACTCAGAACAGAGTTTAATAGCTAGAAGAATCGTAGAGCCGAGTAAGGATGGGACGACTCACTTTACTTATGCAACTTATGGTCAGGGAATTTTACCAAAAGAATTCCAAGAAGCTAGCCAAGAAAGTCGTGAACGTAGTGATCCGCTAAATAGTTATCTCCTTTTGTCAGGCTCCTTGACGAAAGAAAAGCTTGCCGATAAATTAGGAGATTTGGGTTATAAAGCAATTCCTGACCGAAAGACACCGCCCTATTCTCTTGCTTTTAGAATGTTACTAATTCCCCTTATTTTAATTAGTTTAGCAATATTTGGCTTATCTTTCTTTGCTCTAGTGATTATCACTCGGATTAAGGAAATGAGAGCTGCAGGTATAAAACTCTTTTCTGGTCAGACTCTCTTATCCATCATGGGGCATTCTTTATCTACTGATATCAAATGGCTCCTTCTATCAGCCCTCCTTTCCTTCCTAGGTGGGGGAGTCGTTCTTTTTAGTCAAGGTTTGTTTTATCCTATCTTGTTAGCCACCTATGGTTTTGGGATTAGTTTCTATCTTTTGTTTTTATTGGGGATTTCAATTTTACTAATGCTCCTTTATCTAATGAGTTTGAGTTATAAAGCATTAGTTCCCGTTATTAAGGGAAGATTACCCCTTAAACGCCTGATGGCTTTAACCCTATTGTGTCAGTTAGTAGCTGTTTTTACAGTAGGCTACGCTGTTAAGACAGGTTTGACGTCTTACCAACGATTGAAAGAACTTGAAATTTCAAAACAAGCATGGCAGGACAGAGCAGACTATTACCAGATTTTCTTTGGCTTAGGTGATAGAGTAAAAGATACAGAAAATCAGAATAAGTGGTATGCCTTTGCCAAGGAAGCAATAGAAGAAGAACAGGCTCTATTTGTAAAAGATAATCTCATTCATTTTGCAAATCCTCAAGGAAAAAATGAACAGGGAGAGACACTGGATACCTATAGTCCAGATGCTAATGTTCTCTATGTCAGTCCAAGTTATTTGGACAAGGAAAATGTATCTGTAAATGGTGAGACTAGACAGAAACTAGCCCATCTCCAAAAAGGGGAATTTGGACTCTTATTACCAGAATCTCTTCGTTCACAGGAAGCAGAACTTAAGAAAGCTTTTGAAGAAAGATTGAGTGATTATGGAAAATCTGGTGAGGAGGCAAGTGCTCCTTTAGAGTATGAAATGAGAGCGATTGTTAGTTATCTTCCAACTGGAGAAAAGCGGTTTGTTTATAATAACGGTGAGAATCCCGTATCCACTCAGTATTTGACGGATCCGATTTTAGTTGTATTTACTCCAACATCTATAGGTGATAGTATCATTTCCAAATCTAGTTGGTCTATCAATGCTGGTAAGAATATCTTTGTCAAAGGATATGAAGATGGGATTAAACTCTTGAAAAATGCAGGAATTTATGAGCAAGTATCCTATCTTAAAGAAGGAAGAAGTGTTTATCTAACTCGTTATAATGAAGTTCAAACTGAAACAGCAACTTTAATCTTAGGAGCTATTGTGGGGATAGCTAGTTCCTTGTTACTCTTTTATTCTGTGAATCTTCTTTATTTTGAACAATTCCGTCGTGAGATTTTGATTAAACGAATTTCTGGTTTGCGATTTTTTGAAACACATGCTCAGTATATGGTTAGCCAATTTGCCAGTTTTGTATTTGGTGCTAGTTTCTTTATTTTAAGCAGTCGAGACTTGGTGATTGGCTTGCTCACTTTATTAGTCTTTCTAGTTAGTGCAGTTCTGATGCTTTACCGTCAAGCGCAGAAAGAATCTCGTGTTTCTATGACAATTATGAAAGGAAAATAGGATGATTGAACTAAAGAATATATCTAAAAAATTTGGAAGCCGTCAGCTATTTTCAGATACGAATCTTCAATTTGAAGGTGGGAAAATTTATGCCTTAATTGGTACAAGTGGCTGTGGTAAGACAACACTCTTGAATATGATTGGACGATTAGAGCCATATGACAAAGGGCAAATCATCTATGATGGCACCTCTCTTAAGGACATCAAGCCCTCTGTTTTCTTTAGAGATTACTTAGGATACTTATTTCAAGATTTTGGCTTAATTGAAAGCCAAACCGTCAAAGAGAATCTCAATCTGGGTTTAGTTGGTAAAAAGTTGAAGGAAAAAGAGAAAATCTCTTTGATGAAACAAGCTCTAAACCGTGTTAACCTCTCTTATTTAGATTTAAAGCAACCTATCTTTGAATTATCAGGAGGAGAAGCACAACGTGTTGCACTAGCGAAGATAATTTTAAAGGATCCACCTTTGATTCTCGCAGATGAACCAACCGCTTCCTTAGACCCCAAAAACTCTGAGGAATTACTTTCTATCCTAGAATCTTTAAAAAATCCGAATCGAACGATTATTATTGCGACCCACAATCCTCTGATTTGGGAACAAGTGGACCAAGTTATTCGAGTTACCGATTTATCTCATCGATGATAAGAGAACATTAAGTTAGAAGAAAGAGTCACAAATACACTTTGTGGCTTTTTTATTTTCATAAAAATGGTAAAATAGTAGGAGTAGAAATGGAGTTTGAGACATGAAAGTAATCAATCAGTTTAAAAATAAGAAAGTCCTTGTTTTAGGTTTGGCTAAGTCTGGTGAGTCTGCAGCCCGTTTGTTGGACAAGCTAGGTGCTATTGTGACAGTAAATGACGGCAAGCCTTTTGAGGAAAATCCTGCTGCTCAAAGCTTGCTAGAAGAGGGAATCAAGGTTGTCACTGGTGGGCATCCTTTGGAATTATTGGATGAAGATTTTGCTCTGATGGTGAAAAATCCAGGTATCCCGTATAGCAATCCCATGATTGAGAAGGCTCTGGCAAAGGGGATTCCAGTCTTGACTGAGGTGGAATTGGCTTATTTGATCTCAGAAGCGCCAATTATCGGTATCACAGGCTCAAATGGGAAAACAACCACAACGACGATGATTGGGGAAGTTTTGACTGCTGCTGGTCAACGCGGTCTCTTGTNAGGGAACATCGGCTATCCTGCCAGTCAAGTGGCTCAAACTGCAACAGCCAAGGACACACTTATCATGGAACTTTCTTCTTTCCAACTGATGGGTGTTCAAGAATTTCATCCTGAGATTGCGGTTATTACCAACCTCATGCCCACTCATATCGACTACCATGGTTCTTTTGAGGCCTATGTGGCAGCTAAGTGGAATATCCAAAATAATATGACAGCAGCTGATTTCCTTGTCTTGAACTTTAACCAAGACTTGGCAAAAGAATTGGCTACTAAAACACAAGCCACTGTTGTACCATTTTCAACAAAGGAAAAGGTTGATGGAGCTTATCTTGAAGATAGTCAACTCTACTTCCGTGGGGAAGTGGTCATGGCAGCTGATGAAATCGGAGTTCCAGGTAGCCACAATGTGGAAAATGCCCTTGCGACCATTGCAGTAGCCAAGCTCCGTGGTGTAGACAACCAAACCATCAAGGAAACTCTTTCATCCTTTGGTGGTGTCAAACACCGTCTCCAATTTGTGGATGAAATCAAGGGGATTAAATTTTATAACGATAGCAAGTCAACTAATATCCTAGCTACTCAAAAAGCCTTGTCAGGATTTGACAATAGTAAGGTCATCTTAATTGCAGGTGGTTTGGACCGTGGCAATGAGTTTGATGAATTGGTGCCAGATATTACTGGACTCAAGAAGATGGTCATCCTTGGTCAATCTGCTGAGCGTGTCAAACGGGCAGCGGATAAGGCAGGTGTGGCTTATGTGGATGCCACTGATATTGCAGATGCGACCCGTAAGGCTTATGAGCTCGCGACTAAAGGAGATGTGGTTCTCCTCAGCCCTGCCAATGCTAGCTGGGATATGTATGCTAACTTTGAAGTACGTGGCGACCTCTTTATCGACACAGTAGCGGAGTTAAAGGAATAATATGAAAAAAATTGTCTTTACAGGTGGGGGGACGGTTGGACACGTCACCCTCAACCTTTTGTTAATGCCTAAGTTCATCGAAGACGGCTGGGAAGTTCACTATATTGGTGATAAACACGGAATTGAACACCAAGAAATCCTCAAGTCAGGCTTGAATGTGACCTTCCACTCCATTGCGACTGGGAAGTTGCGTCGCTATTTTTCTTGGCAAAATATGCTGGACGTCTTCAAAGTTGGTTGGGGAATTGTCCAATCCCTCTTTATCATGTTACGACTGCGTCCACAGGCTCTTTTTTCTAAGGGGGGCTTTGTCTCAGTACCGCCGGTTATCGCAGCGCGTGTGTCAGGAGTACCTGTCTTTATTCACGAATCGGACCTGTCTATGGGCTTGGCCAATAAAATTGCCTATAAATTTGCGACTAAGATGTATTCAACATTTGAGCAGGCTGCTGGTCTCGCAAAAGTCGAGCATGTGGGAGCAGTAACAAAGGTTTCAGATCAAAAAACTTCAGAATCAGATGAATTGGTGGATATCCAAACCCACTTTGATCCTAAATTGCCAACTGTATTGTTTGTGGGTGGTTCTGCAGGCGCTCGTGTCTTTAACCAATTGGTGACAGACCATAAGAAAGAACTGACAGAGCGCTACAATATTATCAACCTAACTGGAGATTCTAGCCTGAATGAGTTGAGCCAAAATCTTTTTCGTGTTGACTATGTGACAGATCTCTATCAACCCTTGATGGAATTGGCTGATATTGTTGTGACACGGGGTGGTGCCAATACGATTTTTGAGCTCTTGGCCATGGCAAAATTGCATGTTATTGTGCCGCTTGGTCGTGAAGCTAGTCGTGGTGACCAGATTGAAAATGCAGCTTACTTTGTTAAGAAAGGCTACGCAGAAGAACTTCAAGAAAGTGACTTGACTTTGGAAAGCTTGGAGGAGAAACTCAGCCACTTGCTTAGTCACAAGGATCAGTACCAAGCTAGCATGAAGGCATCAACTGAATTGAAATCTCTTGCGGATTTTTACGATCTACTAAGAAAAGACCTATCATAAGGAATATCAATGTCAAAGGATAAGAAAAAAGAATCAAACCAGAAGCAAGAATTGTCTGAATGGCAGAAACGAAACCAGGAATACCTGAAGAAGAAGGCTGAGGAAGAAGCTGCCCTAGCTGAAGAGAAGGAAAAGGAAAAACAAGCTCGAATGGGGAAAAACTCTAAGTCGTTAGAGGAAAGTAAGAAGTCATCAAGTGATTCCGACCAGAACGAAACTGTTCCAGACGAAGAATCATCCGAAAAAGAAGAAAAATCTAAAAAAGATGATCCTAAAGTCAAAGAAGAAAAAGAAAAGAAGAAAAAAGAAAAACCAGAGAAACCAGCCAAACCTAAAATTGCGCCTGTTCATATTTGGCGAGCTGTGAGTATCTTGGTACCCAGTGTCCTAGTCCTCCTTTTTTCAGTCTATCTGTTGACTCCACTTTCGACCATCAAAAATATCGAGGTTAAGGGAAATAGTAACACGCAGGCGGATGACATCAAACAGGCTTCTGGAATTCAAGATAGTGACTATACTTTAGCTCTATTGTTGGATAAGGAAACATATGCTGAGCGAATCAAGTCCAACCATTGGATAGAATCAGCGAAGATTAACTATCAATTTCCGACTAACTTTACGATTGAGGTTAAGGAATTTGATATTGTTGGTTATTATGTGTCTGGTGAAGAACATTATCCTATTCTGTCTAGTGGTACAGTAGAGTCAACTCCTGTTGATCGCTTAAACTTGCCTGAGACTTATCTGACAGTTACCTTTAACGATGAGCAGCAGGTGAAAGAGCTGATCACAGGATTGTCTACTATCAGTGAGGATATCAAGAGTCAAATCCAGAAAATCGAATTAGCGCCGAGCAAGGCAACAGCAGATCTTTTAAAAATTACCATGCTGGATACAGATGAAATATTGGTTCCCTTGTCAGAGTTGAGTAAAAAATTGCCTTATTACAGCAAAATCAAGCCCCAATTGACAGAGCCGAGTGTAGTCGATATGGAAGCTGGAGTATACAGCTATACGATAGCGGATAAATTGATAGAAGAGGCTGAGGAAAAAGCCAAACAAGAGGCTAAGGAAGCTGAGAAGAAAAAACAGGAAGAAGAAAAGAAAAAACAAGAAGAACAGGGAAATCAAAGCCAAACGAACCAGCAATCACAGAGTCGTTAGACTAACTTTTCCTCTTGATTTTGAATGGTATAGAAGTCCAGTTTCGAGTTTTTGCTTGACAAGTCCTACTATAAATAATAGAATAGAAAAAAACCTTTAAAGCAGTCCAGAGAGGCAGCTAAGGTTAGACGGTGAAAGGGTGGAGACTACCCATTTTTCGTGGAACCTTGCTGTTGGCAGGTTCCTTTTTTCGTGGTTTGTTTTTGACCATACTCTCTTGCTCGCAAAGGTAAAAGGAGAAAAGTATGCGTGAACATCGTCCAGTTATTGCTCTTGATTTTCCTAGTTTTGAGGCAGTCAAGGAATTTTTATCTCTTTTCCCAGCTGAAGAAAGTCTTTATCTAAAAGTGGGAATGGAGCTTTATTATGCGGAGGGTCCGGGAGTTGTCCGTTATTTGAAGTCATTGGGGCATAGTGTCTTTCTGGATCTCAAGCTACATGACATTCCAAATACAGTCAAATCTGCTATGAAGGTCTTATCTCAGCTTGGTGTAGACATGACCAATGTTCATGCTGCTGGGGGTGTAGAGATGATGAAGGCTGCGCGTGAAGGTCTTGGAAAAGAAGCAAAATTGATTGCTGTCACTCAATTGACTTCAACTTCTGAAGAACAAATGAGAGACTTTCAAAATATCCAAACCAGTCTTCAAGAATCGGTCATTCACTATGCCAAGAAGACAGCTGAAGCGGGCTTGGACGGTGTCGTTTGCTCAGCTCAGGAAGTCAAGCTTATCAAAGAAGCAACAAGCAAAGATTTTATCTGTTTGACACCGGGAATTCGTCCAGCGGGAGCTGCGGTAGGAGACCAAAAACGTGTCATGACGCCAGCGGACGCCTATCAAATCGGTAGTGACTATATCGTAGTGGGACGTCCTATTACCCAAGCTGAGGATCCTGTTGTAGCTTATCATGCTATCAAGAATGAATGGAACCAAGACTGAAATTAAAGAAATAGATTATAAAAACAAAGGAGAATACTATGACACTTGCTAAAGATATCGCTAGCCACCTCTTGAAAATCCAAGCCGTTTACCTTAAACCAGAGGAGCCTTTCACTTGGGCATCTGGTATCAAATCGCCGATTTATACTGACAACCGTGTGACACTAGCCTATCCAGAAACTCGTACTCTAATTGAAAATGGTTTTGTAGATGCTATCAAAGAAGCCTTTCCAGAGGTGGAAGTGATTGCAGGAACTGCGACAGCAGGGATTCCACACGGAGCTATCATCGCTGACAAGATGAACTTGCCTTTTGCCTACATCCGCAGCAAACCAAAAGACCACGGAGCTGGTAACCAAATCGAAGGCCGTGTAGCTCAAGGTCAAAAAATGGTAGTGGTTGAAGACCTGATTTCAACAGGTGGTTCTGTTCTTGAGGCCGTAGCAGCAGCTAAACGCGAAGGTGCAGATGTACTTGGTGTTGTAGCGATTTTCAGTTACCAATTGCCAAAAGCTGACAAGAACTTCTCAGATGCAGGTGTCAAACTTGTGACGCTTTCTAACTACAGTGAACTCATTCACCTAGCCCAAGAAGAAGGCTATATCACACCAGAAGGACTCGACCTTCTAAAACGCTTTAAAGAAGACCAAGAAAATTGGCAAAATTCTTAAAACATAGAAAATCAGGTAGTCCTTATGATTACCTGATTTTTTGCATATAGGCAATCAAACTATGATTCCTAAAGGTAAAGATGAATATAGGATAATGGTAGAATGAGAGACCTTCTTTTTTGTCGGCATATTCAGATAATCAGTTTGAAATTTCCAGACAAAATTTTTGAAAAAATTCTGAAAAAGAAGTAAGATAGTTAATGTAAGACAAAGTAAACGCTTACTTAATAAGGAGGACACTTTATGTCATATAAAACAAGCAATGCAGAAGGACCTGTAGATTTTATTAACGCTTATGATTTGGAGCCAATGGCTCAACAAGTCATTCCTAAAGCTGCCTTTGGTTATATCGCTAGTGGAGCAGAGGATACTTTCACTTTACGCGAGAACATCCGTGCCTTTAACCATAAACTCATCGTTCCTCATACGCTTTGTGATGTTGAAAATCCAAGTACAGAGATTGAATTTGCAGGTGAAAAATTGTCTTCACCCATCATTATGGCGCCTGTTGCGGCTCATAAATTAGCAAATGAACAGGGTGAAGTGGCGACTGCGCGTGGTGTGCATGAGTTTGGTTCTCTTTACACAACTAGTTCTTACTCTACTGTAGATCTTCCAGAAATTACGGAAGCCCTTCAAGGGACACCTCATTGGTTCCAATTTTACTTTAGTAAGGATGACGGCATTAACCGTCACATCATGGACCGTGTGAAGGCTGAAGGCTACAAAGCGATTGTCTTGACAGCAGATGCGACTGTAGGGGGCAATCGTGAGGTGGACAAGCGCAATGGTTTTGTCTTCCCAGTTGGCATGCCGATTGTTGAGGAATACCTGCCAGAAGGTGCTGGTAAATCAATGGACTTTGTTTACAAATCAGCCAAACAACGCTTGTCTCCACGCGATGTAGAATTTATCGCTGCATACTCAGGACTTCCTGTGTATGTCAAGGGGCCACAATGCCGTGAAGATGTTGAACGTTCGCTTGCCGCAGGTGCTTCTGGTATCTGGGTAACCAACCACGGTGGCCGTCAAATCGACGGTGGGCCAGCGGCCTTTGACTCACTTCAAGAAGTCGCTGAAGCAGTTGATAAACGTGTACCAATTGTCTTTGACTCTGGTGTTCGTCGCGGTCAGCACGTCTTTAAAGCTTTGGCTTCAGGAGCAGACTTGGTAGCTATTGGTCGCCCTGTGATCTATGGTTTGGCTCTCGGTGGTAGTGTCGGTGTACGTCAAGTCTTTGAACACTTGAATGCAGAATTGAAGACAGTCATGCAATTATCTGGAACTCAGACTATTGAGGATGTCAAACACTTTAAACTCCGTCACAATCCATACAATCCATCCTTCCCAGTTGATTCACGTGATTTGAAGTTGTATTGAGAAAGTAGAAAGTCTCCATTTGATGTGGAGATTTTTCTTCGTGTATAGAAAGATTAAATCGTTATCAGAAACTATATAAATATATTTTCCAGTAAAATATCTTGCTAGGGCTTTCAATTTCTGTTATACTGGTCCAGTAATAAAATAATAAAGACATTTGGGGTGCCTTAGGCTGAGATGATACCCATTGAACCTGATACAGTTAATACTGGCGAAGGGAAATGTGAAACGTTTTTTTCGTATGTCGAAAAGAACCGTCTAATCTTGTAAGGTAAACTCTAATTCTTAATTGTAATTGGAGTTTTTTTGTTTATCAAAAGAGGATAGGCTTGACGGCAAGCCTTTTGGTAGCTCACCTTTAATGCCCCACTTTTCTTTAAAAAAAGGAGTTTTTTATGTTGAAAAAATGGCAATTAAAAGATGTTATCTTACTTGCTTTCTTGTCTATCTTTTTTGGTGGCGTTTTTGTGGGTTCAGGCTATCTGTTTGATATCCTCACCCTGATCTTGGCCCCTCTTGGTTTGCAGTCCTTTGCCAATGAAATCCTCTTTGGTCTCTGGTGTATGGCTGCGCCCATTGCGGCTATCTTTGTTCCAAGAGTCGGAAGCGCAACGATTGGAGAAGTACTCGCTGCGCTTGCTGAAGTCCTTTATGGTAGCCAATTCGGTCTAGGTGCTCTTTTGTCCGGCTTGGTTCAAGGGTTGGGAAGTGAATTTGGCTTTCTTGTGACCAAGAATCGTTATGAAAGTTGGCTCTCTCTAACTGCTAATAGTATTGGGATTACCCTTTTTAGCTTTGTCTATGAATACATTAAATTAGGTTACTATGCCTTCTCCCTTCCCTTTGTCCTTTCCTTGCTGGTGGTGCGTTTTATTTCCGTCTTTTTCTTCTGTACCATCTTGGTTCGTGCCATTGTCAAACTCTATCATCAGTTTGCAGCTGGAGGAAAAGCATAGATGGGCCTGGAATTACGGGAGATTCAGTCCCCTATCTTCTCAGAGTCGATTGATTTTACTTTTCATGCCCAAGCTTTTACCTTGTTAGTTGGGAGTAGTGGGTCTGGAAAGTCAAGCCTCTTTCAAGTCATTGCCCAAGTCAGTTCTCTTCCCTATAGTGGTCAAGTACTGATAAATGGGGGCGAGGTCAGTCAGCTTTCTATCGTCGAACGTGTCCAGACAGTTGGGATTCTCTTTCAAAATCCCAATCATCAATTTACCATGGAGAACTTGTTTGAGGAGCTGATTTTTACCTTGGAGAATATCGGGCATCCTGTTCAGGAAATTGATTCTAAAATAGCAGAGGTGGTTCGGCAATGTCGTTGCGAGCCAATCTTGCACCGCCCCATTCATCACTTATCAGGTGGGGAAAAGCAAAAGGCTGCGCTAGCTGTCCTCTTTGCCATGAATCCTAGGGTCTATCTCTTGGATGAGCCCTTTGCTTCCATTGACCGCAAGAGCAGAATCGAGATATTGGAGATTCTAAAAGAGTTGGCTTCTAATGGGAAGACAGTTATTTTGTGTGACCATGATTTAACGGACTATGAAGCCTATATCGACCATATGGTGGAGCTAAGAGATGGCCAACTAAGGGAAGTCTTTCAAATCCCTACCTCTGAGATGACACAGGTTGCTTCAAAGGAAGTTGCTTCTAGCCCAGAACTATTCCATATGGACCGTGTGACTTGTGAGCTGGGGAATCGCCCCCTCTTTTCGATTGCAGATTTCACATTTTACCAAGGGATTACCTGTATCCTGGGTGACAATGGTGTCGGGAAATCAACCCTCTTTCGCTCCATTCTTCAATTTCAAAAGTATAAAGGACGCATTACTTGGAAGGGGGCGGTTCTCAAAAAGAAAAAGAGTTTGTATTGTGATCTGACAGGTGTTGTTCAGGAAGCTGAGAAGCAGTTTATCCGAGTCAGTCTGCGAGAGGAACTGCAATTAGATAGCTCAGACTCTGAAAGAAATCAGCGGATTCTCCAAGCATTACAGTTTTTTAATTTGAATCAGGCACTCGATAAGAGTCCTTATCAATTAAGTGGTGGTCAGCAAAAGATTCTTCAGCTTTTGACCATCTTAACCAGCAAGGTGTCTGTGATTTTGCTAGATGAACCTTTTGCAGGTTTGGATGATAGAGCATGCCATTATTTTTGCAAGTGGATTTTGGAGGAGAGAAATCAAGGAAGAAGTTTTTTGATCATTAGCCATCGTTTAGATCCCTTGATCTCTGTGGTTGATTATTGGATTGAGATGACTAGTGAGGGTCTCAGCCATCTTCAAGACGTGACCATCAGCAAACCTCTCCCATCTCTGAACAATGATACTCTAGGGGAGGTAAGATAGTATGATCAAAGTAGCAACCCAGACACCGATTATCAGTCTCTTCTTGCTGATTTTATCCTTGGAAACATCTTTCCTTCCTTCGATTGCTCTGAATCTTTCGGTAGTCGCATTTTGCATCCTCTTTTTGCTCTATTACCGTCGATTTAAGATGTTGGCTTGGATGATTCTACTAGCCATTTTGCCATCTTTGGCCAACTACTGGGCAGTTCAGTTACACGGAGATGCTTCGCAGGCAGTCATGCTTGGAACAAGAGCTTTTGTGACGGTTTGTATCGGTCTTGTCTTTGTTTCCAGTATTTCCCTAAAAGAGCTTCTCTTGTACTTGGCTCAAAAGGGGTTATCGCGTTCTTGGGCCTATGCCTTGATTGTGGTATTCAATGCCTTTCCCCTCATTCAGCAGGAAATCAAGTCCCTCAAGGAAGCTTGCTTATTGCGTGGTCAAAAACTGCATGTTTGGTCGCCCTTGATTTACAGCAAGGTTCTGATGACGGTCTTTAGATGGCGTCATCTATACCTGAGAGCTCTATCTGCGCACGGATATGACGAACATGCACAGTTGGGGAATAGCTATCAGACTTTTTACATTTCCCAGAGGACAAAATTGATCTACCTACTTTTCTTTTTATTGCTTCAAACCAGTTTATTTCTATAAAGGAGTTATTATGGAATTTACAGATATTGTGATGGAATTATCCAAGGAAGCTTGGCAGGCTTCCTTTCATCACCCCTTTGTTTTACAGTTACAAGAGGGAAATTTAGAACCTTCTATTTTCCGCTATTACCTGATTCAGGATGCCTACTATCTGAAGTCTTTTTCAGAAGCCTATCACCTCTTGGCTGATAAGACTTCAAACGAAAATATGAAAAGACTCTTGAAACAAAATGCCCAGAGTCTAGTGGAGGGTGAGTTGTTTATCCGCCAACAATTTTTTAAGGAATTGGGAATCAGTGACCAGGAAATGGAGCAACATCCAATCGCTCCCACCTGTTATCATTACATTTCTCATATTTATCGACAATTTGCAGAATCAAACTTGGGCATTGCTTTTGCTAGTTTGCTCCCATGTCCTTGGTTATATCATGATTTGGGTAAGGCACTTAATCGCAAACCATCCCCGAATCCTCTTTATCAGCAGTGGATTGAGACCTATATCACCGATGAGTTAGAACAGCAGATTAAAGAGGAAGAAGCGCTGGTCAATCAACTCTATCGAGAAAGCAATGAGATGGACAAACAAAAAATGCTAGAGGCCTTCCACAGAAGTGTCCACATGGAAGCCAAGTTCTGGGAGATGGCTTACCAACACCAAACCTGGACGAGTGATTTGCAGTCCTTAGAAAAAGAGAAGAAATAGAAAATGAGAAACCACCAACTTCAAGTTCACAAATTAACTATTTTATCCATGATGATTGCCCTTGACGTAGTTCTTACACCCATCTTCCGAATTGAAGGAATGGCACCAATGTCTAGTGTAGTCAACATTCTTGCAGGAATCTTGATGGGGCCTGTTTATGCCTTGGTCATGGCTACAGTCACAGCCTTTATCCGTATGTCTACTCAAGGCATTCCGCCCTTGGCCCTCACAGGAGCTACTTTTGGAGCCCTCCTTGCAGGTCTCTTTTATAAGTACGGTCGAAAATTTCACTATTCTGCCCTAGGAGAGATTTTGGGAACAGGGATTATCGGTTCCATTGTTTCCTATCCTGTCATGGTTCTCTTTACGGGATCTGCGGCCAAGCTCAGCTGGTTTATCTATACTCCGCGATTTTTCGGAGCGACCTTGATCGGTACAGCCATAGCTTTTCTTGCCTTTCGATTTTTAATCAAGCAGGAATTCTTTAAAAAAGTACAAGGATATTTCTTTGGAGAAAGGATAGACTGATGCAGGAATTTACAAATCCCTTTCCTCTGAGCTCTAGCTCCTTAATTCACTGCATCACCAATGAGATTTCCTGTGAGATGCTGGCTAATGGCATTTTGGCTCTGGGATCTAAACCTGTCATGGCAGATGATCTCCGTGAGGTTCTTGATTTTACTAAGCAAAGTCAGGCTCTCTTCATCAATCTGGGGCATTTGTCAGCTGAGAAGGAGAAAACAATCCGTATGGCAGCTACTTATGCAAACCAAGCTTCTCTCCCAATGGTAGTAGATGCGGTTGGCATAGCGGCTTCCCCCATTCGTAAGGGACTAGTCAGAGATCTTTTAGAATACAAGCCCACGGTCCTTAAAGGAAATATGTCAGAAATCCGAAGTCTTGTTGGTCTAAAACATCACGGAGTTGGGGTTGATGCTAGTGCTAAAGATCAAGAAACTGAGGATTTGCTTCAAGTCTTGAAAGACTGGTGTCAGCTTTATCCTGGTATGTCTTTCTTAGTCACTGGCCCCAAGGACCTCATCGTTTCAGAAAATCAAGTTGCTGTATTGAGGAATGGCTGTGACGAATTGGATTGGATAACAGGGACAGGAGACCTGGTTGGAGCCTTGACAGCCGTTTTTCTCAGCCAAGGAAAGACTGCATTTGAAGCTTCTTGCCTAGCAGTTTCTTATCTCAATATCGCTGCTGAGAGAATACTTGTTCAAGGAATGGGATTGGAAGATTTTCGTTACCAAGTTCTCAATCAACTCTCTCTCCTAAAAAGAGATGAAAACTGGCTAGATGCTATCAAAGGAGATATTTATGAATAGAGAAGCACTTAGACTATATCTGGTAACCAATCGCTACCAAGATTCCTTGGAAAACTTTATTGAAAAAGTGGAGACAGCCTGTCGTTCAGGTGTTACCATCATCCAGCTACGAGAAAAAAATCTCACAACCAATCAATACTATCAACTGGCTAAACAAGTCAAGGAAATAACAGACGCCTATCAGGTACCCTTGATTATCGATGATCGTTTGGATGTCTGTCTTGCAGTAGATGCTGCAGGTCTGCATATTGGCGACGATGAACTACCAGTTTCGGTTGCCCGCCAAGTCTTGGGGCCTAAAAAAATCCTCGGTGTCACAGCTAAAACAGTAAAAAGAGCCCTCGAGGCAGAAGAAGGAGGTGCGGATTACTTGGGAACAGGAGCCATTTTCCCGACTACGACCAAAGAAAATGCACCCATCACCCTGATTTCAACCTTGAAAACAATCTGCCAAACGGTCGCCATTCCAGTAGTTGCTATTGGAGGCCTGACGTCAGAGAATATTGACCAACTTATCGGCACGGGTATAGCTGGAGTAGCTGTCGTACGTGATTTGATGCAGGCAGAAGATATTGAGGCAAAAACACAAGCCTTTTTAACAAAGCTAGATGACATTATTTCCTAATCAAAAACTCTCTAATTCCCTTATAGTGGGAACTAGAGAGTTTTTTCTTAATCTTTAAAGCTTGTATGGTTGACTGGACCAGAACCATGTCCGAGTTGAGGAGCGTCTTGGATGGCTTTTGTGATAAAGGCCTTGGCCTTATCAACTGCCTGGTAAAGACTTCTGCCCTTGGCTAGTTCAGCTGTAATCACAGCAGCAAAGGTACATCCAGTACCATGGGTGTGACAAGTTTGAATTCTTGGACTTTCCCAGACAAATTGCTCCTCCTTGGTAAAAAGGAAATCCTTGGCACCACCTTCAAGATGGCCACCTTTGATAACAACGGACTGAGGACCAAATTCTTTTATAATCAGGCGACCAGCACGCTGCATGTCTTCTGGATCATGAATCGAAAAACCAACAATCTCTTCTGCCTCAGGAAGATTGGGAGTGATAATGGTAGCAAGGGGAAGCAGATTTGCTTTTAGGTAGTTTCTGGCACTAGAATCAATCAGGGTATCCCCACTCGTAGCGACCATAACAGGGTCCAGCACATAGGGGCAGTCCAGCTTTTTAAGATAGGGTTGGATGATTTCCATGATTTCAGTAGTTGCCAACATACCAGTTTTTACAGCCTGAGGCTTGATATCCGAAAAGACACTTTCCAATTGAGCTTCCAGCATTTGGTTGGAGACGTGCTCGATTAATTGAACGCCTCTGGTATTTTGAGCGACAAGACTGGTCACAACGGCCATTCCATAGACATCTCTAGCTTGGAATGACTTNAAATCAGCCATAATGCCAGCACCGCCACTAGGGTCAGTCCCTGCAATGGTTAGAGCAACGGGTAAATAAGTCATCTAAAACCTCCCAACCAACTGAAGTTTGCATTCTTAAGAACAAGCTAGTCTGTTTCAGGAAAGCAATAGAAGACAAGTAGTCCTCATTATCATTTCCACTTCCATCAGCTAGCATTACCTAGATTGAGTCAAAGGGATCTAACAGTCGTTAATCTCAGCTTTACGCACCCCTAGTGGTTGTTTTCTTTTTTCTACAGTATAGCATATTTTTATAGTTTATATAGTAAAATTTGACTGCAAATCCGTTACCGAATGGTTAAAATTCTATTTTTCGAAAAAATAATAAAAATTATAGTTGACAAATGTAGATTTTCGGAGTATACTAATAACTGTAATCGACAAATGTAGATTTAGGAGGTGTGATTATGCAGATTTCAGATGCAGAATGGCAGGTCATGAAGATTATTTGGATGCAAGGAGAGCAGACCAGTACGGATTTGATCAGGGTTCTGGCGGAGCGGTTCGACTGGTCCAAGTCGACCATTCAAACTCTTTTGGCTCGTTTGGTTGAGAAAGAGNGTCTGACAAGGAAAAAAGAAGGCAAGTTCTTTGTCTATTCAGCCCTTTTAACTTTGGACCAAAGTCGGGATTTACTTGTCCAAGATATCAAGGACAAGGTTTGTTCTCGTAGGATTAAGAACTTGTTGGCTGATTTGATTGTGGAATGTGATTTCACTCAGGCTGACTTGGAAGACTTGGAAGCTGTGATTTCTGAGAAGAAATCAAGCGCTGTAACAGAAGTAAAATGTAATTGTATGTAAAGGAGACGTCATGTTAAATAGCATTGTAACCATTATTTGTATTGCCCTTATCGCGTTTATCTTGTTTTGGTTTTTCAAAAAGCCTGAAAAATCTGGACAAAAGGCCCAGCAAAAAAAGGGCTACCAAGAGATTCGAGTGGAAGTCAAAGGGGGCTATACGCCTGAGTTGATTATTCTTAAGAAATCAGTGCCAGCCCGTATCGTCTTTGACCGTAAGGACCCTTCACCCTGCCTAGATCAGATTGTTTTCCCAGATTTTGGAGTGCATGCGGACTTGCCTATGGGTGAAGAGTATGTAGTGGAAATCACACCTGAACAGGCTGGAGAGTATGGTTTCTCTTGTGGCATGAATATGATGCACGGTAAGATGATTGTAGAATAGGAGAATGAGATGACTGAAATTGTAAAAGCAAGCCTAGAAAATGGCATTCAAAAAATCCGTATCACGGCAGACAAAGGCTACCATCCAGCCCATATCCAGCTTCAAAAAGGAATTCCCGCTGAGATTACCTTTCATCGTGCAACCCCTTCAAACTGTTACAAGGAAATCCTTTTTGAAGAAGAAGGAATTCTAGAACCAATTGGTGTAGACGAGGAGAAGACAATTCGTTTTACACCTCAAGAATTAGGTCAACATGAATTTTCTTGTGGGATGAAGATGCAAAAAGGAAGCTATACAGTCGTTGAGAAGACTCGAAAATCTTTGTCACTTTTACAGCGTTTTTGGATTACTAGCATCTTTACCCTGCCTCTTGTGATCCTCATGATTGGGATGTTGACAGGGACGATTAGTCATCCAGTCATGCATTGGGGCACCTTTTTAGCCACAACACCTATCATGCTAGTGGCCGGTGGTCCTTATATTCAGAGTGCTTGGGCCAGCTTTAAAAAGCACAATGCAAATATGGATACCTTGGTGGCACTGGGAACTCTAGTAGCCTATCTCTATAGCCTAGTTGCTCTCTTTGCTGGTCTCCCTGTTTACTTTGAAAGTGCTGGATTTATCCTCTTCTTCGTTCTTTTGGGAGCCGTTTTTGAGGAAAAAATGCGGAAAAATACTTCCCAAGCTGTAGAGAAATTACTAGATTTGCAAGCTAAAACAGCAGAAGTCTTGCGTGATGATAGCTATGTTCAAGTCCCCTTGGAGCAAGTCAAGGTAGGTGACCTGATTCGAGTGCGTCCCGGTGAAAAGATTGCGGTTGATGGGGTTGTAGTCGAAGGTGTCTCCAGTATTGACGAATCCATGGTTACTGGTGAGAGCCTGCCAGTAGACAAAACAGTTGGAGATACTGTGATTGGCTCCACCATCAATAATAGTGGAACACTTGTTTTTAGGGCAGAAAAAGTTGGTTCAGAGACAGTTTTGGCTCAGATTGTGGACTTTGTGAAGAAAGCCCAGACCAGCCGAGCACCAATTCAGGATTTGACGGATAAGATTTCAGGGATTTTTGTACCAGCGGTTGTCATTTTAGGGATTGTGACCTTTTGGGTATGGTTTGTCTTGCTCAGGGATAGTGTAGTCGTGCTTGGAGCGAGTTTTGTCTCTTCTCTTCTCTATGGAGTGGCTGTTTTGATTATCGCCTGCCCTTGTGCCTTGGGTCTTGCAACACCGACAGCTCTTATGGTGGGGACAGGTCGCAGTGCCAAGATGGGGGTTCTCCTCAAAAATGGAACGGTTCTACAGGAAATCCAGAAAGTTCAAACTATTGTCTTTGATAAGACCGGGACTTTGACGGAAGGGAAACCTGTGGTCACAGATATCATCGGCGACGAAGTAGAAGTGCTTGGATTGGCAGCCTCCTTGGAAGAAGCTTCCCAACACCCACTGGCTGAGGCCATTGTCAAGCGAGCGAGTGAAGCTGGACTTGAGATTCAAACTGTGGAAAATTTCCAAGCCTTGCACGGAAAAGGTGTTTCAGGGCAAATCAATGGAAAACAAGTTCTGCTTGGAAATGCCAAAATGCTAAATGGAATGGATATTTCTAGTGCTTATCAGGAAAAACTTGAAGAACTGGAAAAAGAAGCTAAGACAGTTGTGTACTTGGCTGTTGACAATGAAATCAAAGGCTTGCTTGCCTTGCAAGATATTCCCAAGGGAAATGCCAAGCTTGCCATCAGTCAGTTGAAAAAACGAGGTCTTAAAACAGTCATGCTGACAGGAGACAATGCAGGTGTGGCGCGTGCGATTGCAGATCAGATTGGAATCGAAGAGGTCATTGCAGGTGTCTTGCCAGAAGAAAAAGCCCATGAAATCCATCAACTACAACAGGCTGGTAAAGTAGCCTTTGTTGGTGATGGTATCAATGACGCTCCTGCCCTTAGTGTAGCAGATGTGGGAATTGCTATGGGAGCTGGAACAGATATTGCCATCGAGTCAGCAGATTTGGTGTTGACAACCAATAACCTCCTAGGCGTGGTGCGTGCCTTCGACATGAGTAAGAAAACTTTTAATCGTATTCTGCTCAATCTTTTCTGGGCCTTTATCTACAATGTCGTCGGAATTCCGATTGCAGCAGGAGTCTTTTCGGGTGTTGGACTGGCCCTCAACCCAGAACTGGCTGGTCTAGCCATGGCCTTTAGTTCTGTATCTGTTTTAACCAGTTCACTCATGCTAAACTTTAGTAAAATAGACTAAAAGCGAGCTTGCTCGCTTTTTATACTCTTCGAAAATCTCTTCAAACCACGTCAGCTTTATCTGTAACCTCAAAGCAGTGCTTTGGGCAACCTGTGGCTAGCTTCCTAGTTTGCTCTTTGATTTTCATTGAGTATTATTATAAAACAGATTCTAAAAACGTTTTTAAACTGTACTGTAATAGAGAATAAAAACTTCTGAGCAGATTCTTAGTAAAGTCAAAATAAATGTGATAAATTAGTAGAGTAAAAATTTGCTGAAACGTTTCCAATTAATATATGAAAACGGATTTATCAAGTTTTAAAAATATTTGAAGGAGAGTTATCATTATGACTCAAGGGAAAATTACTGCATCAGCAGCAATGCTCAACGTATTGAAAACATGGGGCGTAGACACAATCTACGGTATCCCATCAGGAACACTCAGCTCACTCATGGATGCTTTGGCTGAAGACAAAGATATCCGCTTCTTGCAAGTTCGCCACGAAGAAACAGGTGCTCTTGCAGCGGTCATGCAAGCTAAATTCGGCGGCTCAATCGGGGTTGCAGTTGGTTCAGGTGGTCCAGGTGCGACTCACTTGATTAACGGTGTTTACGATGCAGCTATGGATAACACTCCATTTCTTGCTATCCTTGGATCACGTCCAGTTAACGAACTCAACATGGATGCCTTCCAAGAATTGAACCAAAACCCAATGTACAACGGTATCGCTGTCTACAACAAACGTGTCGCTTACGCTGAGCAATTGCCAAAAGTAATTGACGAAGCTTGCCGTGCTGCAGTTTCTAAAAAAGGTCCAGCTGTTGTTGAAATTCCAGTAAACTTCGGTTTCCAAGAAATCGACGAAAACTCATACTACGGTTCAGGTTCATACGAACGTTCATTCATCGCTCCTGCTTTGAACGAAGTTGAAATTGACAAAGCTGTTGAAATCTTGAACAATGCTGAACGCCCAGTTATCTATGCTGGTTACGGTGGTGTTAAAGCTGGTGAAGTGATTACTGAATTGTCACGTAAAATCAAAGCACCAATCATCACAACTGGTAAAAACTTTGAAGCTTTCGAATGGAACTATGAAGGTTTGACAGGTTCTGCTTACCGTGTTGGTTGGAAACCAGCCAACGAAGTGGTCTTTGAAGCAGACACAGTTCTTTTTATTGGTTCAAACTTCCCATTTGCTGAAGTTTACGAAGCCTTCAAGAACACTGAAAAATTCATTCAAGTCGATATCGACCCTTACAAACTTGGTAAACGTCATGCCCTTGATGCTTCTATCCTTGGTGATGCAGGTCAAGCAGCGAAAGCAATCCTTGACAAAGTAAACCCAGTAGAATCTACTCCATGGTGGCGTGCAAACGTTAAGAACAACCAAAACTGGCGTGATTACATGAACAAACTCGAAGGTAAAACTGAGGGTGAATTGCAATTGTACCAAGTCTATAATGCTATCAACAAACATGCTGATCAAGATGCTATCTACTCAATCGACGTAGGTGACACTACTCAAACATCTACTCGTCACCTTCACATGACACCTAAGAACATGTGGCGTACATCTCCACTCTTTGCGACAATGGGTATTGCCCTTCCTGGTGGTATCGCTGCTAAGAAAGACAATCCAGATCGCCAAGTATGGAACATCATGGGTGACGGTGCATTCAACATGTGCTACCCAGACGTTATCACAAACGTTCAATACGACCTTCCAGTTATCAACGTTGTCTTCTCAAATGGTAAATATGCCTTCATCAAGGACAAATACGAAGACACAAACAAACACTTGTTTGGTTGTGACTTCCCTAATGCTGACTATGCGAAAATCGCTGAAGCTCAAGGAGCTGTTGGATTTACAGTTGACCGTATCGAAGACATCGATGCAGTTGTTGCAGAAGCTGTCAAACTCAACAAAGAAGGTAAAACTGTTGTCATTGATGCCCGCATCACGCAACACCGTCCACTTCCAGTAGAAGTACTTGAGTTGGATCCAAAACAACACTCAGAAGAAGCAATCAAAGCCTTCAAGGAAAAATACGAAGCAGAAGAACTCGTACCATTCCGCCTCTTCTTGGAAGAAGAAGGTTTGCAATCACGCGCAATCAAATAATTCTTCTCGTCGAAAATCAAATGTAAACTGTGTCATCTTCACCTTGACGTACCCCAGTACTGCCTGCGGTTCGATTCCTTGTTTATTCTTTGATTTTCTTAGAGCAGAACTTGAAAAGATCGGAGCAATCCGGTCTTTTTGTGGAGGATAGTAAATGAATTTAAATCAATTAGATATTATCGTTTCAAATGTTCCCCAAGTCTGTGCTGACTTGGAGCGGCTTTTGGATAAAAAGGCAGACTATGTTGATGACGATTTTGCTCAGTTTACGATTGGCAGTCACTGTCTTATGTTGTCCCAAAATCATTTGATTCCTTTGGAAAACTTTCAGTCAGGAATCATTCTTCACATCGAGGTTGAGGATGTAGACCAGAATCATCAACGGTTGAAAGAAATTGGTACTGAGATTTTACACGGCCCTTGTGAAACGGATTGGGGAACGGAGTCTCTACTAGTTAAAGGCCCTGCTGGTCTAGTGATTGATTTTTATCATATGAAATAGGTCGCTTAATCATTTGAAGCTAACCTTAGCTATTCTTAAAACAGAAATTGAGGATGTGAATTATTAAAAGATCGGAGCAATCCGGTCTTTTTCTGTTTCCTCTTTCTTATCACAAGATTGTGATAGTTTACATCTTCATAACAAAAGCTTCAAAGTCTTGATTGTTTTGAAAAAAGATTATAAAATATGATTCATAAAAATAAAAGAGGTTTTGAAAATGTCTGAAAAACAAATGAAAATTTTGGGTTGGGTAGCGACCTTCATGTCTGTTATGATGTACGTGTCTTACTTCCCACAAATTATGAACAACCTGGCTGGTCAAAAAGGGAACTTCATCCAACCCTTGGTCGCAGCCATTAACTGTAGTCTTTGGGTTTACTACGGTCTTTTCAAAAAGGAAAGAGATATTCCACTTGCAGCTGCCAATGCTCCAGGTATCGTTTTTGGTCTAGTAACAGCTATCACAGCTTTGATTTAAAAAGAAGACTGATTTCAGTCTTTTTTTGTACATGTAAGCAAGATTAGTACCATCATTATCCATATATTTTCAAACTTTTTGCCCCCTTTTTAGTATAATAGAACTATCAAACCAAGTGAGGTAAAGTGATGACAGAAATACTACAATTTCCAGAGGGATTTCTCTGGGGTGGTGCTACGGCAGCTAATCAATGCGAGGGTGCTTATAATCAGGATGGTCGAGGTCTTGCTAATGTCGATGTGGTACCCATTGGACCTGACCGTGAAGCCATTATCACAGGTCAGAAAAAGATGTTTTCTTTTGAGGAGGGCTATTTTTACCCAGCAAAAGAAGCCATTGATATGTACCATCATTATAAGGAAGATATTGCTCTTTTTGCGGAAATGGGCTTTAAGACTTATCGACTTTCCATTGCTTGGACTCGGATTTTTCCTAAGGGAGATGAAGCAGAGCCAAATGAAGCTGGTCTGGCCTTTTATGAGGATTTATTTAAGGAGTGTCACAAGTATGGGATCCAACCTCTGGTGACTATTACGCATTTCGACTGTCCTATGCATTTGATTGAAGAATACGGTGGTTGGCGCAATCGTCGGATGTTAGACTTCTATGAAAAACTTTGTCGTACACTCTTTACCCGTTATAAGGGTTTGGTCAAATACTGGCTTACCTTCAATGAAATCAACATGATTCTTCATGCACCTTTTATGGGAGCTGGGCTTTGTTTTGAAGAAGGAGAAAATCAAGAACAGGTTAAATACCAAGCCGCCCACCATGAGTTGGTAGCCTCGGCCATGGCGACTAAGCTTGCCCACGAAATTGACCCAGAAAACAGGGTGGGATGTATGTTGGCAGCAGGGCAATACTATCCTAACACAGCCCATCCGAGAGACTACTGGGCTGCTATGGAGGAAGATCGCAAGAGTTACTTCTTCATTGATGTTCAAGCGCGTGGGGAATACCCAAACTACGCCAAGAAGCAGTGGGAACGCGAGGGAATCAAGATAGAAATGACGGCAGAGGATCTAGACTTATTGAAGAATTATACTGTTGACTTTGTTTCCTTCTCTTACTATGCAAGTCGAGTGGCCTCAGGGGATCCAGAAGTTAAAGAATTAGCTGCTGGAAATGTCTTTGCCTCTCTCAAAAATCCTTATCTTGAATCCTCAGAATGGGGTTGGCAGATTGACCCACTTGGCCTTCGTATCACCCTCAATGCCATCTGGGATCGTTACCAAAAGCCTATGTTCATCGTAGAAAATGGACTCGGCGCCATGGACACGCCAGATGAAAATGGCTATGTAGCAGATGACTATCGGATTGCCTACTTAGAGGCCCACATCAAGGCTATGCGAGATGCCATATACCAAGATGGAGTTAACTTGCTTGGTTATACGACTTGGGGCTGTATTGATTTGGTTTCAGCTGGAACAGGCGAAATGAATAAACGCTATGGCTTTATCTATGTGGATCGTGATAATGCAGGTCATGGAAGTCTCAAACGGAGTAAGAAGAAATCCTTTTACTGGTACAAGGATGTCATTGCCAGCAATGGTGCAAGTATTGAGTAGAGCACATTTGTTCACTATTTTTACAAAATCTTCTCCCTACTTTATAAGATAGGAAAAAGAGTTCAATAAGACCTAGCTTTTTGCTATAATGAGGGGAGAAAAATCAGATAGGAGATCGACATGTCAGAACCATTATTTTTACAATCAGTCATGCAAGAAAAAATCTGGGGTGGTACCAAGCTACGTGATGAGTTTGGCTACGACATTCCAAGTGAAAAAATCGGGGAATACTGGGCTATTTCAGCCCACCCAAATGGAGTTTCTAAGGTCGCTAATGGGCGCTTTGAGGGAACAGACCTAGCCACATTGTATGCGGAGCACCGTGAATTGTTTGGCAATCGTCCAGAGCCTGTATTTCCACTTTTGACCAAGATTCTCGATGCCAATGACTGGCTCAGCGTCCAAGTTCACCCAGACGATGCCTATGGACTAGAGCATGAAGGCGAACTTGGAAAAACAGAGTGCTGGTACATCATTGCAGCGGATGAGGGATCAGAGATTATCTATGGTCATAATGCCAAATCAAAAGAAGAACTCCGCCAGCAAATAGAAGCTAAAGACTGGGATGGTCTATTGACAAAAGTGCCAGTTAAGGCTGGAGATTTCTTCTATGTACCAAGTGGTACCATGCACGCTATCGGTGCGGGCATCTTGATTCTTGAAACCCAGCAGTCTAGTGACACTACCTACCGTGTCTATGACTTTGATCGTAAGGATGACAAGGGCAACTTGCGTGAACTTCACCTTGAAAAATCCATCGATGTTTTAAACATTGGAGAGCCTGCCAATAGCCGTCCTGTGACTATCAAAGCAGATGATTTACGTTCCACTCTCCTTGTATCCAATGATTTCTTTGCAGTTTACAAGTGGGAAATTACTGGAAAAGTTGACTTTGAAAAGACAGCTGACTACAGCTTGTTGAGTGTCTTGGCTGGTCAGGGTCAACTGACTGTTGACGGGAAAAACTATCCAATCCAAAAAGGGAGCCACTTTATCCTACCAAGTGATGTTGAATCTTGGACTTTAGAAGGGCAAGATTTGGAATTGATTGTTAGTCATCCATAAAAAAGAAAGGGCCTGAGTTCACTACTCAAGTCCTTTTTGATTACATAAATTGGGCGATAAAGACCACAATGATGATAATTGGAATGACGAAACGAAGAAGGAAGAGCCAGACTTGGAAAAGTACTTGTTTCCAGGCTCTTTCATCAAGATGCAGTTCCTCCATGGCAAGTGTCTTCTTAAAGATATAACCTGTAAAAAGTGACAGGCAGAGAGCTCCAAATGGCATGAGAAGATTGGAAACCAAGAAGTCCATAGCATCAAAGAAGGTCTTTCCAAAGATGTGAACATCTGCCATAACACCGTAAGATAGGGCTGAAGGTATCCCAAAGATAAAGGTCAAGATTCCTAAAATAGCACTCCATTTGGCACGCTTGCTGTTGTCTTGATTGGTGATATTGCCCACATTGATTTCCAGCATCACGACAGAAGAAGTGACCGTCGCAAAGAGAAAGAGCAAGAGGAAAAGAATGTAGAAAATGGTTCCAAAGGGCATCTTGTCAAAGAGTTGAGGCAAGACGATAAAGAGCAGGCTGGGTCCCCCTTCAGACTGGATATTGAAGGCTGACATGGCTGGGAAAATGGCTAGACCTGCCATGATGGATACCGAGATGTTCATGGCTACAATGGAAATCCCTGACTGGACCAGATTGGTTTTCTTGTCCAAGTAGGACGCATAGGTCAGCATGGCTGTCACCCCTAGTGAGAGGGCAAAGAAAGATTGTCCCAGAGCATAGAGGAGACCAGCACTGGTCAGTTTTGAAAAGTCTGGTTTGAGGAAGTAAAGAACGCCTTCCATGGCATTTGGCAAGCTGAGAGAGCGCCCAATGATCACGACAAAGATGATAAAGAGCAGAGGCATCATAACCTTTGAGGCTCTTTCAATCCCTTTTTGAACCCCACGTGATACAATAAAGATATTCAACAAGATAAAGGAAGCTTGAGCCCCTAGAGCAATGGCTGGATTTGAAATGATTGAAGTGAATAACTGAGCATAATCACCCGTACCGCCAAGCTGGAATAGTTTTCCGAACTCAATTCCTAGATAGACTAGAATCCATCCTCCGATAACACTGTAAAAGGATAGAAGGATAAAGAGGGCAAAGGCACCAATCCAACCGATAAAGTTATACTTGTTATTGTCGCCCAGTTTTCCAAAGGTTTTGATAGCGGAAACGCCAGCACTACGACCTAGGGCAAATTCAGCCAGCAGGAGCGGGAAACCGATTAAAATGGTAGAAATGAGAAAGACCAGTAAAAAGCCTCCACCGCCATTAGCAGCAGTCATGTAGGGAAACTTCCAAACGGCACCAAGCCCGATGGCTGAACCAGCAGATGCTAGAATAAAGCCTAGTTTCGAGCCCCATTGCGATTTTTCTGACATAGTTGAAACTCCAATCTCGTTTTTTAAATAAGAAAAGGCTACTTGAGTTGTCAAATAGCCTTCTCTCAATGGCTCTCTATGAGCCTACTGTTTGATTGATAGACTTGACTATCCTATCATGTTTTCTAAGGCCTGTCAAGAAAACCATTTTCAAGTTTTCACACCTTTCTCAAAAAGTTAAAAAATTTTCGCAAAAGCGCTTGACTCTGACCTAAGGGGAGGGGTTATACTATCATTGTAAGGAGGAAATCATGTACCATATAAAAGAAGCTGCGCAGCTTTCGGGCGTCTCTGTCAAGACCCTGCATCACTACGATAAGATAGGAATTTTGGTTCCTTTAAAGTCGGAAAACGGCTATCGAACCTACAGTCAAGAGGATTTGGAACGCCTTCAGGTCATTCTTTACTACAAATATCTAGGCTTTTCTTTAGAAAAGATAGCGGAGCTATTAAAGGAAGAAAGGACAGATTTATTGCCTCACTTGACTAGACAGTTGGACTATTTGACTCGAGAAAGGCAACATCTGGATGCCTTGATTTCCACCTTGCAAAAAACCATTCAAGAACAAAAAGGAGAAAGAAAAATGACGATTGAGGAAAAATTCACTGGATTTAGCTATCAAGACAATCAAAAATACCACCAAGAAGCGGTAGAAAAATATGGTCAAGAAGTCATGGATCAGGCCCTCGAGCGCCAAAAAGGACGTGAAGACGAGGCTACGACTGCCTTTAACCAAGTCTTTCAAGCCTTGGCTCAAAATCTTCAAGCTGGTCTGCCTGAAACAGCAGCTGAAAACCAAGAGCAAGCAGCTAAGCTCTGGCAAGCTCTTCGTACTTATGGATTTGACTGCTCTATTGAGGTCTTCGGCCATATCGGAAAAGGCTACGTCTATAACCCAGAGTTTAAGGAAAACATTGACAAGTTTGGTTCTGGAACAGCCCAGTACACGTCAGATGTCATTGCGGCTTACGTTCAGACAAATGCAGAATAAATAGGCTAGGGATTTCCTAGCCTATTTTTTACTTCAAATCATAAAGCCAGTCTTCGCCGTCTTTATAGTAGAAGAATTCACTGAGATCATCTTCCAAAAAAACACGAAGCATATCAGACATATCATCGGTGGCAGGTTTTAGTTGAGAGAGATTTTCAAAATCTTCCCACCATACCTTTCCTTCGTCTGAAGACTGGAGTTCACCAGTAAAGTGTTCTGTCTTGTAAAAAAGGCCAACATAACGGTAATCCTCATCATCATACCAATCTTTGATACCACAGAGTTGGGGTTTGGAAATGGTCAGACCTGTTTCTTCTCTCACTTCACGAATGACAGCATCGACAAAGGATTCGCCACGTTCAACATGACCACCAGGAAAAGTAATGCCAGGCCAGTTAGGACTAACTCGGTCTTGAACCAGAACCTTATCTCCGTTTTGAATCATACACATATTGACAAATTCGACTAATTCTCGTCTGTTCATATTGTTTTTCCTATTTTGTTAGTAACTTTTCCACTACGTTNAACTTTCGCATGGTTAGAACCACGCCAAACAATTTTTCAAGATAGTTGGTATTGAGCTTTTTTTGTTTTGCAGTTCTAGGAAGATAGAGGTAGAGACAGTAATCGCCTACACAGATTTCTTCCTCGCCGTAGTCAGTTTTCAATTTTTCTAGTGGCAGACTTTGGATAAGTCCTTGATAAAGAATTACATGCACACGATCATGAAGGTAGTCTTCTTTAAATGGATTCTCATGAACAATCTTTTCAAAATCGTTCTTATTCTTGATAACCATTTTTAAGTCGGCCCCAATTTTTTCCTTTATCAAAGTATGAACGCGTTCTCGTATTTCTTCTAAATCTGAGTCACTCTCAAGAATGATATTCCCACTTTGAATATAGGTTCGAACGTGTTGAAAACCAGCTTCTGTCAAAATATCTACCAAATAAGACATTTTCGGGATAGCATTTTTTCCATTAGGAGTAACGCCTCTTAGTAAAATAATATGTTCCAAAGGACTTCCTTTCTTATTTGGTATTTATTGGATTGGAGCCTGCCACCCAGCCGGTGCAGAGGGCAGAAGTGATGTTAAAGCCACCCGTGTGGGCGTTGATATCCAGTACTTCGCCAGCAAAGTGGAGTCCAGGAACGAGCTTACTTTCCAGAGTTTTAGGATTGATTTCCTTGAGACTGACACCGCCTTTGGTAACAAAGGACTTAGCAAGGGACATTTTGCCAGTCACAGGAATTTTGAGGGCTTTGATGGACTGGAGAAGTTGTTCGCGTTCCTTTTCAGTTAGCTGTTTAACTTTGTCAGGATATTCTTGAACAAAAAATTCTGCCAAGCGTTCTGGAAGCAAAGTTTTCAAAGCATTTTTCAAGGATTTTTCCCGATTTTCCTCTAGAAATGCTACCAAGTCGCTCTCAGAAAGTTGAGGCAAAACATCCAGTGAAAGAACTTCTCCACCCTTGACAAAGCTTGACATACGCAGAGCAGCAGGACCGGATAGACCAAAGTGGGTAAAGAGCAGATCGTGGGTGATGACATGTTTGCCATAGCTTAAGGTCACATCGTCTAGTGAAATCCCCTGAAGCGCTTTATGTGGGAAATCAGTCAACAAAGGATTCTCAGCAGCCTCAAGCTCAGTAATGATATGCTTAAAATGACGGGCAATCTCATGTCCAAAACCAGTCGAACCAGTAGAAGGATAGGATTTACCACCAGTTGTTACAATAAGTTTATCACAAGTGAAGCTTTGGTCTGCGGACTTAAGGACAAACTGGTCGTCTATCTTTTTAACCGAAACAATTTCTGTTTGAGTAGCAACTTGACCACCGAGCTCAGTGATTTTCTTTTCCAAGGCCTCGATAATAGTCCGAGACTTGTCACTAGCAGGAAAGACGCGTCCGTGGTCTTCGACCTTGAGTTTAACACCATTTTCCGTAAAAAAGTTGATGATATCGTGGTTATCAAACTGGGAGAAGACACTGTAAAGAAAACGCCCATTTCCAGGGATGCCAGCCATTAGGTCATCCAAGGTTCCATTGTTGGTAACATTACAACGACCACCGCCTGTTCCAGCTAATTTTTTACCAAGTTTTCGATTTTTTTCGATGAGAAGAGTTTTTTGACCATAAAAGCTACTGGAAATTGTAGCCATCATGCCAGCAGGTCCACCACCGATGACAATAGTATCAAAATGTTTCATAGCTCTATTGTACCACAAAAAACAAGAGATGCTTGGCATCTCTTGTTGCTCATAATCTTAGTTAATTTCATATCCCATCAACAAACCGCCATCTTCTGCATAGAAACTGCAGAGACCAGACGTCGGGATGATTTTGATATCCGCTTGCTGGAAACCTTCCCGCAAGCGTTCTGACAATTGCTGACAGAATTTTTCATTGCTGCGATGAGCCATGACGATACGGCCACCAGCGTAGCCAGCTTTGATGAGTTCTTCATAGGCTGCTTGAAGAGATTTTTTTGGTCCACGCGCTTTCTGGAGCAGTTCTAAGGTTCCAGTTTCACTTGCTTCCCCAACCATACGGATGTTGAGAAGGCCAACAACTGCACCGATAAGCTTACTCAAACGGCCATTTTTGACCAAGTTATCAACTTTAGCAAGAACAAAGAGCAACTTCGTTTTTTCTTGGTAGGCTGTAATCGCTTCAACAATTTCTTCAAAAGAAAGTCCTTGATCAATCAAGTCATTGATTTTTTCTACAATTAGGTCAACTTCCCCACCAGCAGATAAACTATCAATCACATGAATCTGAGTGTCAGGGTGTTCTTCAAGGTAGATATTCTTAGCGAGCTGAGCACTATTATGGCTACCTGAAAGAGTACCGGTGATAGTAACGACAAAGATATGCTTAGCACCTTCAAATGCACGCAAGTAATCATCAGGGCTAGGACAAGCTGATTTTGAAGCCTCAGAAGTCGCATACATGGTTTCCATCATGTGGTCAATGTCGAGATTGGCATCATCGATAAAGACCTGATCAGCTACTTGAATGGTTAAAGGAACACTAACAAATTCAGTATCAATAGCAGGAGTTGCCAGTTGACGATAATCACAACCAGAGTCAGCTACAATCTTCCAAGTCATAGAAATTCTCCATCTTTGTCACTTATACATTGACAAAGGTTCTGTCTTTTTTTACAATTATATCATGAAAGCCCTTGAAACAAAAGTACCACCTCTCTGTTGTCACAAGTAGAAAGAAATTGTTATGTCTGAACGTAAAATATCTGAAAAATCTCTTGAAAATCTCAGAAAATCAAATCAAGAATCCAATTTTTTAACTAGAGAAGCAATCGAGACGGCTCTTTTGCAACTTCTAGAGAAAAAAGACTTGGCTAAGATTAGCATTTCGGAGCTGGTCAAACGGGCTGGCGTCTCTCGTGCTGCCTTCTATCGTAACTATGACTCCAAAGAAGAGATTTTGGAAAGCGTCTTTAAACGCAGTGTCCATAACATTATGGAACAGTTGAGCCACTACGATGTCAAAACCGACCTTTATCTAGTATGGGTTCACCTTTTTCGAGCAGCCAAGAAAGAAGCCAAGGTTATTCAACTTGCTCTGGACTACCACTTGGAAAAGATTTTCGTCCAAGCTATGCAGGAATTTTTGGAAAAATACCACGGGAAATCAAAAGGTGTTAGCAGCTACCTTCATTCCTTTTGGAGTTCTGCCATNGTATCGGTTCTGCTCAAATGGATCAAGGATGGCATGAAGGTTCCAGCTGAAAAGATTGCAGATTTACGCTTGCCATTTTTCAAAAAATAGGGGATAAGGAGAATACTTATGACAGAAAAAAGACTGGCTTGGGATGAGTACTTTGCAGCCCAGGCTTTACTGATTGCCAATCGTTCGACCTGCAAACGTGCCAAGGTGGGAGCTGTCCTCGTTAAGGACAATAAAGTCATTTCAACAGGCTACAATGGTTCTGTATCGGGAACGGAGCACTGTATCGACCACGAATGTCTGGTCATTGAAGGACACTGTGTCCGAACCCTTCACGCCGAGGTTAATGCCATCTTGCAAGGAGCTGAACGAGGGGTTCCAAGAGGATTTACAGCCTATGTGACCCATTTTCCCTGTCTGAACTGCACCAAACAACTGCTACAAGTTGGATGTAAGCGCGTGGTTTATATCAACCAGTACCGAATGGATGACTATGCCCAGTACCTTTATCATGAAAAAGGCACCGAGTTGACCCATTTACCATTAGAGACTGTTCAGACGGCTCTTCAAGAGGCAGATTTGATTTAAAAATTAATAAAAATAAATGGTTTAGAAAGCTTTTTAAACCGTTTTTTGATATAATAAGAAGAATAAATTGAAAGAAGGAACTCAGAAAATGGGAAAAATTGAAGTCATTAATCATCCACTCATTCAACACAAATTGTCAATCTTGCGACGTACAGATACTTCTACAAAAGCTTTTCGTGAACTAGTAGATGAGATTGCGATGTTGATGGGATATGAAGTACTTCGTGATCTTCCACTTGAAGACGTGGAAATCGAAACACCTATCACAAAGACCGTTCAAAAACAATTAGCTGGGAAAAAATTGGCGATTGTCCCAATCTTGCGTGCAGGTATCGGGATGGTAGATGGCCTCTTGAGCTTGGTTCCAGCAGCTAAAGTTGGTCATATCGGTATGTATCGTGATGAAGAAACCCTTCAACCAGTTGAATACTTGGTGAAATTGCCTGAGGATATTGACCAACGTCAAATCTTTGTCGTTGATCCAATGTTGGCAACAGGTGGCTCAGCAATCTTGGCAGTAGATTCCCTTAAAAAACGTGGCGCATCCAATATCAAGTTTGTCTGCCTGGTATCCGCTCCGGAAGGAGTGAAAGCTCTTCAAGAAGCACACCCAGATGTAGAAATCTTTACAGCAGCCTTGGATGAACGCTTGAACGAACACGGTTATATCGTTCCAGGTCTTGGAGATGCTGGAGACCGCTTGTTCGGTACGAAATAAAATCCCAAAGTAAATACTGAAACTAGAAGTTCGTTTTTGACTTGAAAGGAGGTTGAGTTTTTGTTTCTGTTTAGAGAATAGAGCAAAAATTTGACCTTTTTTGACCAAAAAGATATAATAGTTCTGTATTGAGTCGTAAGACTAAGAAAATTCAACATTAAAAGGAGAAATGAATGATTCCTGTAGTTATTGAACAAACAAGCCGTGGAGAACGTTCCTATGATATTTACTCTCGTCTTCTGAAAGACCGCATCATCATGCTAACAGGTCCAGTTGAAGACAACATGGCCAACTCCGTTATTGCTCAGTTGCTCTTCTTGGATGCCCAAGACAGCACAAAAGATATTTACCTTTATGTCAATACACCTGGAGGATCTGTTTCAGCTGGTTTGGCAATCGTTGATACCATGAACTTTATCAAGGCAGATGTCCAAACAATCGTTATGGGAATGGCTGCATCCATGGGGACTGTCATTGCATCAAGTGGAGCAAAAGGTAAACGTTTCATGCTTCCAAATGCAGAGTACATGATTCACCAACCAATGGGTGGTACAGGCGGTGGTACCCAACAAACAGATATGGCAATCGCTGCAGAGCACTTACTTAAAACTCGTAAGACTTTGGAGCAAATTCTTGCAGATAACTCTGGTAAAACAGTTGAGCAAATTCATGTAGACGCAGAACGTGATTACTGGATGAGTGCCCAAGAAACACTTGAGTATGGTTTCATTGATGAAATCATGGCCAACAACTCTTTGAGCTAACCAACCTAAAAAGCAAACTCGACGGGGTTTGCTTTTTTTGATATAATAGGAGCAGATTTCTTAGAAAGAGGGTTCATCATGTTTGAAAAGGTCAATCGATCGGGATTAATCATCTATCTTTACTATAATCGGGATGCAAAAAAACTTCAGGAATACGGTGATATCTGTTACCATTCCAAAAAACATCGTTACTTGCAACTCTATGTTCCAACTGCGGAGTTAGATGACTTAGTAGAGAGATTAGGTAAGGAAAGATTTATCAAGAAAATTAGACGGTGTCACATTCAAGAGTTAGAAACTCCCTTCGTTGGCAATCTCTATCGAAATGAAGAAAACGTTATCATTTAAAAAAGTGAATAAAAAGGTTGACAATTTTCTGATAATTCGGTATATTCTTAACATACTATTTTGGAACAATATTATAAGGAGATAAAAAATGAAGAAAAAATTTGCCCTATCTTTTGTGGCCCTTGCTAGCGTAGCCCTTCTCGCTGCCTGTGGAGAGGTCAAATCAGGAGCCTCAAACGCTGCTGGTAACTCAGTCGATGAAAAGACAATTAAGATTGGATTTAATTTTGAAGAAACAGGTGCCGTAGCAGCCTACGGAACATCTGAACAAAAAGGAGCTCAACTTGCCGTTGATGAAATCAATGCAGCAGGTGGTATCGATGGAAAACAAATCGACGTTGTAGACAAAGACAACAAGTCAGAGACTGCCGAAGCAGCTTCTGTTACAACGAACCTAGTTACCCAATCAAAAGTAGCAGCTATTGTAGGACCTGCGACATCTGGTGCAACTGCTGCAGCTGTAGCTAACGCTACCAAAGCTGGAGTGCCATTGATCTCACCAAGTGCCACTCAAGATGGATTAACCAAAGGTCAAGATTACCTATTTATCGGAACATTCCAAGATAGCTTCCAAGGGAAGATTATTTCTAACTATGTCACAAACAAGTTGAATGCTAAGAAGGTTGTTCTTTATACTGACAATGCTAGTGACTATGCTAAAGGTATTGCTAAATCTTTCCGCGAAACCTACAAGGGTGAGATTGTAGCAGATGAAACGTTTGTAGCAGGTGATACAGACTTCCAAGCAGCCCTTACTAAAATGAAAGGGAAAGAGTTTGACGCTATCGTTGTTCCAGGCTACTACACAGAAGCAGGTAAAATCGTAAACCAAGCCCGTGGTATGGGAATTGATAAACCAATCGTTGGTGGTGATGGATTTAACGGTGAAGAATTTGTTCAACAAGCAACAGCTGAAAAAGCATCAAACATTTACTTCATCTCAGGATTCTCAACTACAGTTGATGTTTCTGAAAAAGCTAAAGCCTTCCTTGAAGCATACCGTGCTAAATACAATGAAGAGCCTTCAACCTTCTCAGCCTTGGCTTATGACTCAGTTTATCTAGTAGCCAATGCTGCAAAAGGTGCTAAAAACTCAGGTGAAATCAAGGACAACCTTGCTAAAACAAAAGATTTTGATGGTGTAACTGGTCAAACGAGCTTTGATGCTGACCACAATACAGTGAAAACTGCTTACATGATGACCATGAACAATGGTAAAGTAGAAGCAGCAGAAGTTGTAAAACCATAACATTAGAATAGTAGTTGAAATAGGGAATGAGCCTTTGACTCACTCCCTGTTTCGGTGTTTATGAACTTGTGAAAATTGAGAAATTTTCTAAAAAATAACGATAGAAAAGAGTGAATGCTATGCTCCAACAACTTGTGAATGGTTTAATTCTGGGTAGTGTTTATGCACTTTTGGCCCTGGGTTATACCATGGTTTATGGAATTATCAAACTCATTAACTTCGCCCACGGTGATATTTATATGATAGGTGCCTTTATTGGTTACTTTTTGATTAATTCCTTCCAAATGGATTTCTTTTTAGCTTTGATTATTTCAATGGCAGGAACCGCACTACTTGGTGTTGTGATTGAATTTCTTGCCTACCGTCCTTTGCGATACTCTACACGTATTGCTGTATTGATTACTGCTATCGGAGTGTCTTTCCTACTGGAATACGGAATGGTTTATCTAGTAGGCGCCAATACTCGTGCCTTCCCTCAAGCAATTGAAACCGTCCGCTTTGACTTGGGACCAATTAGCTTGACAAATATTCAATTAATGATTTTAGCAGTTTCTGTACTCTTGATGGTTTTATTGCAATTGATCGTTCAAAAAACAAAAATGGGGAAAGCCATGCGTGCGGTATCAGTTGATAGTGACGCAGCTCAATTGATGGGAATTAATGTAAATCGTACAATCAGTTTTACCTTTGCTTTGGGTTCAGCTCTTGCTGGTGCGGCAGGTGTCCTCATTGCCCTTTACTACAACTCTCTTGAACCTTTGATGGGCGTGACTCCAGGTCTAAAATCATTCGTTGCAGCCGTACTTGGTGGTATCGGGATTATTCCTGGTGCAGCTCTAGGGGGATTTGTGATTGGCTTGTTGGAAACTTTTGCTACTGCCTTTGGTATGTCTGATTTCCGTGATGCTATCGTTTATGGGATCTTGCTTTTGATTCTGATTATTCGTCCTGCAGGTATCCTTGGTAAGAATGTGAAAGAGAAGGTGTAAACAATGAAGACAAATCTTAAAGTAAATATTCTCTGGTTATTCCTTCTGTTAGCGGGTTATGGATTGATTAGTGTACTGGTTTCTGCTGGTGTTCTCAATCTATTCCATGTCCAAATTTTAGAACAAATTGGGATTAATATCATCCTTGCAGTAGGTTTGAACTTAATTGTCGGTTTTTCAGGACAATTCTCACTTGGTCATGCAGGTTTTATGGCGATTGGGGCTTATGCAGCAGCGATTATTGGTTCAAAATCACCAACCTATGGTGCTTTCTTTGGAGCAATGGTCTTGGGTGCTTTGATTTCTGGTGCAGTCGCTTTGCTCGTTGGGATTCCAACGCTTCGTTTAAAGGGTGACTACCTGGCTGTTGCGACACTAGGTGTTTCAGAAATCATTCGTATCTTTATCATTAATGGTGGAAGTTTGACCAACGGTGCTGCTGGTATCTTGGGTATTCCAAACTTTACTAACTGGCAAATGGTTTATCTATTTGTGGTGATCACAACTATTGCAACTCTCAACTTCCTACGTAGTCCAATCGGACGCTCTACTCTATCTGTTCGTGAGGATGAGATTGCTGCTGAGTCAGTTGGGGTTAATACAACTAAAATTAAAATCATCGCTTTTGTCTTTGGTGCTATTACTGCAAGTATTGCAGGGTCACTTCAGGCTGGATTTATCGGGTCTGTTGTACCGAAAGATTACACCTTTATTAATTCCATCAATGTGTTGATTATCGTTGTATTTGGTGGACTTGGATCGATTACTGGTACCATCGTTTCAGCGATTGTTTTAGGAATTTTAAATATGCTCCTTCAAGATGTTGCTAGCGTGCGTATGATTATTTACGCTTTGGCCTTGGTATTGGTGATGATTTTCAGACCAGGTGGACTCCTTGGAACATGGGAATTGAGTCTATCACGTTTCTTTAAAAAATCTAAGAAGGAGGGACAAAACTAATGGCATTACTTGAAGTTAAACAGTTAACCAAACATTTTGGCGGTCTAACAGCTGTTGGAGATGTCACTCTTGAATTGAACGAGGGAGAATTGGTCGGTCTGATTGGACCAAACGGGGCAGGTAAAACAACCCTTTTCAATCTCTTGACCGGTGTTTATGAACCAAGCGAAGGTACTGTGACACTAGATGGTCACCTCCTAAATGGGAAAACTCCCTATAAGATTGCTTCACTTGGACTCAGTCGTACTTTCCAAAATATTCGTCTGTTTAAGGACTTAACAGTTTTGGAAAATGTTTTGATTGCGTTTAGCAATCATCATAAACAACATGTCCTTGCGAGCTTCCTACGCCTACCAGCTTTTTATAAGAACGAGGAAGAATTAAAAAGCAAAGCTTTGGACTTGCTGAAGATTTTTGATTTGGATGGTGACGCAGATACTCTTGCGAAGAATCTGGCCTATGGCCAACAACGTCGATTAGAAATCGTTCGTGCTCTGGCAACTGAACCTAAAATCCTCTTTTTGGATGAACCTGCAGCTGGGATGAATCCTCAAGAAACAGCTGAATTGACAGAATTGATCCGTCGTATCAAAGATGAATTTAAAATTACCATCATGCTGATCGAACATGACATGAATTTGGTTATGGAAGTCACTGAGCGTATCTATGTTCTTGAATATGGTCGCTTGATTGCTCAGGGAACTCCTGACGAAATTAAGACGAATAAACGAGTTATCGAAGCTTATCTAGGAGGTGAAGCCTAATGCCTATGTTAAAAGTTGAAAACCTCTCTGTACATTATGGTATGATCCAAGCAGTTCGTGATGTGAGTTTCGAGGTTAATGAAGGAGAAGTTGTTTCCCTTATCGGTGCCAATGGTGCTGGTAAAACAACCATTCTTCGTACCCTTTCAGGTTTGGTTCGTCCAAGTGCTGGTAAAATTGAGTTTTTTGGAAAAGAAATTCAAAAGTTGCCAGCTCAAAAAATCGTGGCAGGTGGCCTTTCACAAGTTCCTGAGGGACGCCATGTTTTCCCTGGCTTGACTGTTATGGAAAACTTGGAAATGGGAGCCTTTTTAAAGAAAAATCGTGAAGAAAATCAAGCAAACTTGAAAAAAGTCTTTTCACGTTTCCCTCGTCTGGAAGAACGCAAAAACCAAGATGCGGCAACTCTTTCAGGTGGTGAACAGCAGATGCTGGCTATGGGACGCGCTCTCATGTCTACACCTAAGCTCCTTCTTTTGGATGAGCCGTCAATGGGACTTGCCCCGATCTTTATCCAAGAAATTTTTGATATCATTCAAGATATTCAGAAGCAAGGAACAACCGTCCTTTTGATTGAACAGAACGCTAACAAGGCCCTCGCTATCTCTGATCGTGGTTATGTACTTGAAACAGGAAAGATTGTCCTATCAGGAACAGGAAAAGAACTCGCCTCATCAGAAGAAGTCAGAAAAGCATACCTAGGTGGCTAAAACAATCCAGTGGATTGTTTTAGTCGGCAGATAAGGACTGCGCAAGCAATTCTCCTCTAGTCTGGGAGACTAGTTTAGGTTGCAGATGGAGATTACGAAGTAATCATCAATATAGTCCGGGGGACCTTTTTAGTCGGCATATAAGGATTGTAAAGAGATCTTCTAAGTGATGAAATAAAACCGAATGAGGATTGCTAATCCCTCATTCAGAGAGCTCGAAACCAGAGCTCTTTTTTGTAAAGAGATTAGATTTTTTAGTGTTTTGAAAAAAGCTGAAAGCGTTTGATTGATTGTGTAAGAAAGTGTATAATGAAAGTAGAAATAGAGAAGGAGAAGTCTCATGGCAGTTAAAGATTTCATGACCCGTAAGGTAGTTTATATCAGTCCAGATACGACTGTAGCACACGCAGCAGATTTGATGCGCGAGCAAGGTTTGCACCGTTTACCTGTTATCGAAAACGATCAATTAGTCGGATTGGTAACAGAAGGAACCATTGCGGAAGCCAGCCCATCTAAAGCAACCAGTCTCTCTATCTATGAGATGAATTATCTTCTGAATAAAACCAAAGTAAAAGATGTAATGATTCGAGATGTCGTGACTGTTTCTGGCTATGCTAGTCTAGAAGATGCAACCTATCTGATGCTGAAAAATAAAATTGGGATATTACCAGTCGTAGACAATCATCAGGTCTACGGTGTCATTACAGACCGCGATGTTTTTCAGGCTTTCTTGGAAATCGCCGGATACGGAGAAGAGGGTATTCGTGTTCGTTTCATTACAGAAAATGAAGTCGGAGTACTGGGAAAAATTGTAGCTCTAATCGTAGAAGAAAATCTAAATATCTCGCACACAGTTAATATTCCGCGTAAGGATGGCAAGGTCGTCATCGAAGTTCAAATTGATGGAAAAATTGATTTGACTGCATTAAAGGATAAGTTTGAAAAAGAAGGAATTCAAGTGGAGGAGATCACTCATACCTCTGCCAAAGTCCTTTAAACAAGAGGCTTTAGAGCCTCTTTTCTTCTGCCATCAAAAGCGGTGAAAAGCAAAATATGGAAAGAAATGAGAGATTATGGTATAATAAAACGATATGAAAAGGAGTATCTATGGACATTTCAGAAATTCGTCAAAAAATTGACGCAAATCGTGAAAAATTAGCTTCTTTTAGGGGGTCTCTTTGACCTCGAAGGCCTAGAGGAAGAGATTGCCATCTTGGAAAACAAGATGACAGAACCTGATTTTTGGAACGATAATATCGCGGCCCAAAAAACGTCGCAAGAATTGAATGAATTAAAAAACACCTACAACACCTTCCGTAAAATGGAAGAGTTGCAGGATGAAGTTGAGATTTTATTGGACTTTTTAGCAGAAGACGAGTCAGTCCATGATGAACTGGTCGAACAGTTGACAGAACTGGATAAGATGATGACCAGCTACGAGATGACCCTTCTCTTGTCAGAACCTTATGACCATAATAATGCAATCTTGGAAATCCATCCAGGATCTGGTGGTACTGAGGCACAGGACTGGGGCGATATGTTGCTTCGTATGTATACTCGTTATGGAAATGCCAAAGGCTTTAAAGTAGAAGTCTTGGATTACCAGGCTGGTGATGAAGCAGGTATCAAGTCTGTTACCTTGTCTTTTGAAGGACCTAATGCTTATGGCCTACTTAAATCAGAAATGGGTGTTCACCGTTTGGTCCGTATTTCGCCATTTGACTCTGCCAAACGTCGCCATACTTCATTTACATCCGTAGAGGTTATGCCTGAGCTGGATGATACCATCGAAGTGGAAATTCGTGAAGATGATATCAAAATGGATACCTTCCGTTCAGGTGGTGCTGGTGGACAAAACGTCAATAAAGTTTCAACAGGTGTGCGTTTGACACACATTCCTACAGGAACTGTCGTCCAATCAACGGTCGATCGTACCCAGTATGGAAATAGAGATCGTGCCATGAAGATGTTGCAGGCTAAGCTCTATCAGATGGAGCAAGAAAAGAAAGCTGCGGAAGTTGATTCCCTCAAAGGTGAGAAAAAAGAAATCACATGGGGAAGTCAAATCCGTTCATATGTTTTCACGCCTTATACTATGGTAAAAGATCACCGTACAAGCTTTGAAGTTGCTCAGGTAGATAAGGTGATGGATGGAGACCTTGATGGTTTTATCGATGCCTACCTCAAGTGGCGAATCAGCTAAGATAGAAAGGAACTCATATGTCAATCATTGAAATGAGAGATGTTGTCAAAAAGTATGACAATGGAACGACTGCCCTGCGTGGTGTATCTGTTACCATTGAACCAGGAGAATTTGCCTATATCGTAGGACCTTCTGGGGCAGGTAAGTCAACCTTTATTCGAGCTTTATACCGAGAAGTAAAGATCGAAAAAGGAAGCCTATCAGTTGCAGGCTTTAATTTAGTTAAAATTAAGAAGAAAGATGTCCCGCTTCTACGTCGTAGTGTCGGGGTAGTCTTTCAGGATTACAAACTTTTGCCTAAGAAGACCGTTTATGAGAATATTGCCTATGCAATGGAAGTAATCGGTGAGAGCCGTCGCAACATCAAAAAACGTGTTATGGAAGTATTGGACCTGGTTGGTTTGAAACATAAGGTTCGCTCTTTCCCTAATGAACTCTCAGGTGGAGAGCAGCAACGGATTGCGATTGCTCGTGCGATTGTCAACAATCCTAAAGTATTGATTGCCGATGAGCCAACAGGAAACTTGGACCCAGATAATTCTTGGGAAATTATGAATCTGTTGGAACGCATCAATCTCCAAGGTACTACTGTTTTGATGGCGACTCACAATAGCCAGATTGTAAATACCTTGCGCCACCGTGTCATTGCCATTGAAAATGGCCGTGTCGTTCGTGACGAAGCTAAAGGAGAATATGGATACGATGATTAGTAGATTTTTTCGCCATTTATTTGAATCATTAAAAAGTTTAAAACGAAATGGCTGGATGACAGTAGCAGCAGTAAGTTCGGTTATGATTACCTTGACGCTCGTTGCCCTGTTTGCATCTGTAATTTTTAATACAGCAAAGCTGGCTACCGATATTGAAAACAACGTTCGTGTTATGGTCTACATTCGTAAGGATGTAGCGGATAACAGTGAGACGATTGAGAAAGAAGGTCAGACAGTTACCAATAATGACTACCATAAGGTCTATGATGCTCTGAAAGCTATGCCGGCTGTTAAGAGTGTTACCTTCTCAAGTAAAGAAGAACAATACGAGAAACTGACGGAAACAATGGGGGACGATTGGAAGGTATTTGAAGGGGATGCAAACCCTCTCTATGATGCCTATATCGTTGATACAAATTCTCCGAGTGATGTTAAAACAGTAGCTGAAGAAGCGAAGAAAATTGAGGGAGTATCAGAAGTTCAAGATGGTGGAGCTAACACTCAACGACTTTTCGAACTAGCTTCCTTTATCCGTGTTTGGGGATTGGTTATTGCAGGACTCTTGATTTTTATCGCAGTCTTCCTCATTTCCAATACCATCCGTATTACCATTATTTCACGTAGTCGTGAGATTCAGATCATGCGTCTTGTTGGAGCGAGAAATGGTTATATCCGTGGCCCATTCTTGCTAGAAGGTGCTTTTATTGGTTTGCTTGGCGCAGCGATTCCCTCAGTTCTTGTATTCTTTGTTTACAATATCGTTTATCAATCGGTCAATAAATCCTTGGTAGGTCAAAACTTATCGATGATTACACCAGATGTGTTTGTCCCTTTGATGACAGTTCTACTATTTATAATTGGAATTTTCATTGGTTCAATTGGTTCAGGAATTTCGATGCGTCGATTCTTGAAAATCTAATTGGATATAAATGCAAATTGAGATAAAAACAGAAAAACAAAACATTTTTAAAGAGAAGTTTTCGTAAACTTCTCTTTTTCCTTTTTAAATTTTAAAAAAATAGACAATTTTTTTTATAAAAGCCTTTACAAAAAAATAAAAAGTGGTATAATTAGTACATAAGTTAGTGCAAACGTTTTCGTAAAACGTTTTCCTAGAATAAAATAAAGGAGATTTGAATGATGAAAGCTACATTCAAAAATGTCTTGTCTTTTGAGTTTTGGCAAAAATTCGGTAAGGCTTTAATGGTGGTTATCGCCGTTATGCCAGCGGCGGGATTGATGATCTCAATCGGTAAATCAATCGTGATGATCGACCCAAACCTTGCTCCTCTAGTGATTACAGGTGGAATCCTTGAGCAAATTGGTTGGGGGGTTATCGGTAACCTTCATATCTTGTTTGCCCTCGCTATTGGGGGAAGCTGGGCAAAAGAACGTGCAGGTGGTGCATTTGCAGCCGGGCTTGCCTTTATCTTGATTAACCGTATCACAGGTACTATCTTTGGAGTTACAAGTGATATGCTGAAAAACCCTGAGGCTATGGTCACTACTCTCTTTGGTGGCTCAATCAAGGTTGCTGATTACTTCATCAGTGTTCTTGAAGCACCAGCATTGAACATGGGTGTTTTTGTAGGGATTATCTCTGGTTTTGTAGGGGCAACCGCCTTTAACAAATACTACAACTACCGTAAACTTCCTGATGCACTTTCATTCTTCAATGGGAAACGCTTCGTACCATTCGTTGTCATCCTTCGTTCAGCTATTGCAGCAATTGTACTTGCAGCTTTCTGGCCAGTAGTGCAAACAGGTATTAACAGCTTTGGTATCTGGATTGCAAACTCTCAAGAAACAGCTCCAATTCTCGCACCATTCTTGTATGGTACTTTGGAACGTTTGCTCTTGCCATTTGGTCTTCACCACATGTTGACAATCCCAATGAACTATACAGCTCTTGGTGGAACATACGAAATCCTTACTGGTGCAGCTAAAGGAACTCAAGTATTTGGTCAAGACCCACTTTGGCTTGCTTGGGTAACAGACCTTGTTAACCTTAAAGGTTCAAATGCTGACCAATACCAACACCTTCTTACAACTATCACTCCAGCTCGTTTCAAAGTTGGACAAATGATTGGTTCATTCGGTATCTTGATGGGTGTCATCGTTGCTATCTACCGCAATGTTGATGCTGACAAGAAACACCAATACAAGGGTATGATGATTGCGACAGCCCTTGCAACATTCTTGACAGGGGTCACTGAACCTATCGAGTATATGTTTATGTTTATCGCAACACCTCTTTACCTAGTGTATGCTCTTGTTCAAGGTGCTGCCTTTGCTATGGCGGATATTGTTCACCTTCGTATGCACTCATTCGGTTCAATTGAATTCTTGACTCGTACTCCGCTAGCTATCAACGCTGGTCTTGGTATGGATATCATTAACTTTATCTGGGTAACTGTTCTCTTTGCAGTTATCATGTACTTCATTGCCAACTTCATGATTAAGAAATTCAACTATGCAACTCCAGGACGTAACGGAAACTATGAAACTGCTGAAGGAGCATCAGAAGATGCAGCTCCAGGAGAAACAAAAGTTGCAGCAGCTTCTCAAGCTGTAAATATCATTAACCTTCTTGGTGGTCGTGCAAACATCGTAGATGTAGATGCATGTATGACTCGTCTTCGTGTAACTGTTAAGGATGCAGATCGTGTTGGTACTGAGGAACAATGGAAAGCAGAAGGAGCTATGGGTCTTATCATGAAAGGACAAGGTGTCCAAGCTATCTACGGACCAAAAGCTGACGTATTGAAATCTGATATCCAAGATATCCTTGACTCAGGTGAAGTAATTCCTGAAACTCTTCCAAGCCAAATGACAGAAGCTCAAAAGAATACTGTACACTTTAAAGGTGTAACTGAGGAAGTTTACTCAGTAGCTGATGGTCAAGTTATTGCCTTGGAACAAGTGGAAGATCCAGTTTTTGCTCAAAAAATGATGGGTGATGGATTTGCAGTAGAACCAGCAAATGGTAACATTGTTTCTCCAGTTACTGGTACTGTAACAAGTATCTTCCCAACAAAACACGCTCTTGGTCTTGTCACTGACTCAGGTCTTGAAGTGCTTGTTCATATTGGTTTGGATACAGTAAGTCTTGAAGGAAAACCATTTACTGTTCATGTTTCTGAAGGACAAAAAGTGGCTGCTGGTGATCTTCTTGTTACAGCTGACTTGGATGCTATTCGAGAAGCAGGACGCAAAACATCAACAGTGGTTGTCTTCACAAATGGTGATGTCCTCAAATCAGTTAAATTAGAACAAACAGGTTCTCTTGCAGCTAAAACAGCAGTTGCTAAAGTAGAATTGTAATATACTTGGGGTTGGAAGCTGTTTTCCAACCTCTTGTTTTAGGAGAAAAGCATGAAATTTCTAACACTCAATACTCATAGTTGGATGGAAAAAGAAGCAGAGGAAAAATTCCAGCTCTTGCTCCAAGATATTCTTGACAAAGATTATGATTTGATTTGTTTTCAAGAAATCAATCAAGAAATGAGTTCGCCTGAGGTAGAGGTTAACAATCACTATCAAGCTTTACCATCAGCAGAACCCATTCATCAGGACCACTATGTACGACTCCTGGTTGAAAAATTGGCTGAGAAAGGGAAAAACTACTACTGGACTTGGGCTTACAATCATATCGGCTATGACCGCTACCATGAAGGTGTAGCCATCTTATCCAAAACACCGATTAAGGCGCGTGAGATTTTAGTGTCAGATGTAGATGATCCAACGGACTACCATACTCGCCGTGTTGCCTTGGCGGAGACAGAAGTTGAAGGTAAGGAGCTTGCTCTTGCAAGTGTCCATCTCTCTTGGTGGGATAAAGGTTTCCAAGAAGAATGGGCACGATTTGAGGCTGTACTAAAAGAGTTGAACAAACCTTTGATTTTAGCAGGTGATTTTAATAATCCAACTGGTCAGGAAGGCTATCAAGCGATTTTAGCTAGTCCATTAGGATTACAAGACGCATTTGAAGTTGCGAAAGAAAGAAGTGGTAGCTATACCGTTCCACCAGAAATTGATGGCTGGAAAGGCAATACCGAGCCGCTACGAATCGACTATGTCTTTACGACAAAAGACTTAGAAGTAGAAAGTTTGCATGTAGTTTTTGATGGTCAAAATGATCCACAAATCAGTGACCACTATGGTTTGAATGCTATTTTAAACTGGAAATAAAAATGAAAGGAAGTAATTCCTTTCATTTTTTGATTCTCGAACTGGACTACTGAAAATGTTTAAAATATGGTATAATGGTTAGATGAATAGAATCGAGGATAATATGTCATTTACGAAATTTCAGTTTAAAAACTATATAGAAAAGGCATTGGAGGAGTTGAAGTTTACGACTCCTACCGAAGTTCAGGAAAAGTTGATTCCTATTGTCTTGGCAGGTCGTGACTTGGTAGGGGAATCAAAAACAGGTTCAGGAAAGACTCACACTTTCCTCCTACCGATTTTCCAGCAACTGGATGAAACAAGTGATAATGTGCAAGCAGTGATTACTGCTCCAAGTCGTGAGTTAGCTACTCAGATCTACCAAGCGGCTCGTCAGATTGCAGCCCACTCAGATGTCGAAGTCCGTGTGGTCAACTATGTGGGTGGTACGGACAAGGCTCGTCAGATTGATAAGCTCGCGAGCAATCAGCCCCACATTGTCATCGGGACTCCAGGTCGTATCTATGACTTAGTCAAATCTGGTGATTTGGCTATTCACAAGGCCAAGACCTTTGTCGTCGATGAAGCCGATATGACCTTGGATATGGGATTCTTGGAAACCGTTGATAAGATTGCAGGTAGCCTTCCAAAAGACTTGCAATTCATGGTCTTTTCAGCAACTATTCCACAAAAATTGCAACCGTTCTTGAAAAAATACTTGTCAAATCCTGTTATGGAAAAAATCAAAACAAAAACAGTCATCTCTGATACCATTGATAACTGGTTGATTTCGACCAAGGGACGAGATAAGAATGCTCAGATTTATGAATTGACTCAGGTCATGCAACCTTATCTGGCTATGATTTTTGTTAATACCAAAACGCGTGCTGATGAATTGCATACATACCTAACTGCTCAAGGCTTAAAAGTAGCTAAGATTCATGGGGATATTGCTCCTCGTGAGCGCAAACGGATTATGAATCAGGTGAAAAATCTGGATTTTGAGTACATTGTCGCAACGGACTTGGCAGCGCGCGGAATTGACATTGAAGGTGTTAGTCATGTCATCAATGACGCCATTCCGCAGGATTTATCTTTCTTTGTTCACCGTGTTGGACGGACGGGACGAAATGGTCTGCCTGGCACAGCTATTACCCTTTACCAACCAAGTGATGACTCGGACATCCGTGAGTTGGAGAAATTAGGGATCAAGTTTATCCCTAAGATGGTCAAAGACGGAGAGTTCCAAGATACTTACGATCGTGATCGTCGTGCCAACCGTGAAAAGAAGCAGGAAAAGCTTGATATTGAAATGATTGGCTTGGTTAAAAGGAAAAAGAAAAAAGTCAAACCAGGCTATAAGAAGAAGATTCAATGGGCAGTGGATGAAAAACGTCGCAAAACCAAGCGTGCTGAAAATCGCGCACGTGGCCGTGCAGAGCGGAAAGCTAAACGCCAGACATTTTAAGGACAAAATTGGAGCTGCATGGCTCCTTTTTCTAACTTCGTTTTATGAATTTTCAAAAATACTGCAAAAAAAAGTAAAAAGTGGTATAATGATAAGGTTATATAGTCCCGATAAGGTGGTAGAAAGATCTATTTTCTTTCGAGTCGCAACCCGTAGAGGATAGGATTTTCTATCAGTACTTTGTAACTCTATAACAATATTTTTTAAGGGGGGACATTTTTATGTCAGAACGTAAATTATTCACGTCTGAATCTGTATCTGAGGGGCATCCGGATAAGATTGCAGACCAAATTTCAGATGCGATTTTGGATGCTATTTTAGCTAAAGATCCAGATGCGCACGTTGCTGCTGAGACAGCTGTCTACACTGGTTCCGTCCATGTTTTTGGTGAAATTTCTACAAATGCTTATGTGGATATCAACCGTGTGGTTCGTGATACCATTGCAGAGATTGGTTATACGAATGCAGAATATGGTTTTTCTGCGGAGACGGTGGGAGTTCATCCGTCACTTGTTGAGCAGTCACCAGATATCGCCCAAGGTGTTAATGAAGCCTTGGAGGTTCGTGGGAATGCAGATCAAGATCCGCTTGACTTGATTGGTGCTGGGGACCAAGGTCTTATGTTTGGATTTGCGGTGGATGAGACAGAAGAACTCATGCCATTACCAATCTCACTTAGCCACAAGTTGGTTCGTCGTTTGGCAGAACTTCGTAAGTCTGGTGAAATCAGCTATCTCCGTCCAGATGCTAAATCACAAGTTACAGTTGAGTATGATGAAAATGACCGTCCGGTACGTGTGGACACGGTCGTTATTTCAACTCAGCACGACCCAGAAGCTACTAATGAACAAATCCACAAAGATGTGATTGACAAGGTCATCAAAGAAGTTATTCCATCCTCTTACTTGGATGAGCAAACAAAATTCTTTATCAATCCGACTGGCCGCTTTGTAATTGGTGGACCTCAAGGAGACTCAGGTTTGACTGGTCGTAAGATTATCGTGGATACCTATGGTGGCTATTCTCGTCATGGNGGCGGTGCCTTCTCTGGTAAGGATGCGACGAAGGTGGACCGTTCAGCCTCTTATGCGGCTCGCTACATTGCCAAGAATATCGTGGCAGCGGGTCTGGCTAAGAAAGTAGAAGTGCAATTGGCCTACGCTATCGGTGTGGCGCAGCCAGTTTCCGTTCGTATCGATACCTTTGGTACAGGAACAGTAGCTGAAAGCAAACTTGAAAAAGCAACGCGTCAAATCTTTGATCTTCGCCCTGCAGGAATTATCCGAATGTTGGATCTTAAACGTCCAATTTATCGTCAAACAGCGGCCTATGGACACATGGGACGTACAGATATCGATCTTCCATGGGAACGTTTGGATAAGGTAGATGCTTTGAAAGAGGCTGTGAAATCATAACCACCCGTTAGGTGCGAGACGGACTAATAGTCACATAATAAAAAAGATTGGTAGTTGTGTATTACCAATCTTTTTTATAAGTGAAAACCAGCTTTTAAGCTGGTTTTCTTATTTTATAGGGATTGAAATCTCAATCAATTTATCCGAATAGAGGGTTTTGATATTGGCTTCATCGATGCTTCCTTTGTCAATTTTACGTTTCAAGAAGAAGTCTTGGATGGTTTCAATTTCGGGTTCACGAATAGCACGGTGTTTGTTGGAAATGAGGATTTCATAGTGAAGCGGGGCTTGTGTGAAAACCACATCTGTATTTCCGGCCGAATAGACCTCGACAAGAGTTGCATCAGTACTTTCTAATTGGCTTTTAACAAGTTGCGAGTGTGAATTAGTCGTGTTGATAAGCTTCATAACAGTTCCTCCGATTTTCTAACTCTATTATAGCACTTTTTGGATAAAATCGTGTATTTTAGCCAATTCCATGCTGGATTTTCCAAGCTTCTATTCCCCATTTATGGCTACCACGTTTGAGTTTTTCAATTGCTTCATCAATAGGAAACCAAGCAATATGATTAAAATCTTCCAATGGCTTCTGTACTTCTTGGAAAGAAATAGCTTCATAGAGATAAGCTGGGTTATAGTAGTAGGTATCACGGTGTCGAGAGTAGAAATACTCATCAGCTTGCCCATAATAGGTTCCAATCTCAGCTGTAAAGCCAAGTTCTTCGATTAGTTCTCTCTTCAGTGCTTCTTGTTGATCTTCGCCTGCTTCAATCTCTCCGCCTGGCAAGAACCAAGCACCATTGGGGGCTTGGACTAAGACAATTTGTTTTTTCTCCGCATCCGGAATAACTGCGTACACACCATAGCGGGACTGGTAGGTCACATTCTCTTTTTTTTCACCAAAAGTTGGGTTTGCCATTGCATTTTCCTCATTCTCTAGTATCTTTATTATTATCATAATGGACGAGAGGCAAGCTGTCAAGAATAAACCAAGAAATAGCTACTTTGTCTTGATCAATACTTGTCTAGTTAAACTTTCCAACTCTCGCACTATAACTGGTATAATAAAAGAGAGGTGATTTTATGGCAGAATCAAGACTATTTCGTATCCTATATCTACTTTTAGAAAAAGGCAGTACAACGGCTCCTGAATTAGCCCGATTATTTGAAGTATCTACACGAACGATTTATCGCGATATTGAACGATTGAGTATGGCAGGGATTCCCCTTTATTCAGTTCCTGGGAAGGCAGGCGGAATCTTTTTAATGAAAGACTTTGTTCTGGATCGTACTCTCGTATCGGAGGATGAAAAAATAGAACTTCTGTCAGCTTTGCAAGGAATTCAAGTTTTAACCGATGATAGGCAAGACCTGTTGCTTGAAAAATTGGAATCTATTTTTCAAGTTTCTACCATCCCTTGGATAGAAGTAGACTTGACTGACTGGAGGAAGCGAGAAGGTCAAAAAGAATTATTTGATAACATCAAACAAGCTATTCTAGAGAAGAGGCGACTGGTAGTCACTTATCTGGGTGGGAGTGGTCAGAAAACGATTCGTACAGTTGAACCTTTTAAACTCGTATTTAAAAAGAGAGATTGGTATCTTCATGCCTACTGTTGTTTGAAGGAAGAGTGGCGCTTTTTCAAATTGTCTAGAATTAGGAATTATCACCTAACAACTGAAACTGTGAAGCAGAAAAATGTGGAGGATTGGGTTGATGGTTCAGATCAAGTGGCACATCAAATCGAAGTTTCCTTGAAGTTTAGTCCCAAGCTTGCTTTCCGGGTTTATGAAGATTTTTCAGAAGATGAGATTAGCTTGGGGAAAGATGGATGTTATTATGTCAAGACAGTCCTACCAGAGCATGAAAGTCTGTATACTTACCTCCTGTCTTATCTAGATGGGGTGGAAATACTCGCCCCCAATCATCTGAAGAAGGAATTGCTTTCTAGATTAGAAAAAATCCAAAAACTTTACAAACCTTGACAAAAGATGTCAGGATTTTGGTGCTATACTAGAAGTAGAAAGGAGAAGAACCAAATGAAATACGAATGGAGAAAAGAAGCAAAAGATCTTTATCAAGTGAAAGCTAGGCCCAGCATCCTGCAGGTACCAGGTCAATCCTATATCGTGATTAATGGTAAAGGTGATCCAAATCAAGAAGATTTTTCAGAACGCGTAGGGGCCTTATATGCCTTAGCCTATGCGATAAAGATGAAGTATAAAAAAGCTCCTCTGGATGAGGTTTACACTGATTTTACTGTCTTTCCTTTAGAAGGTGTATGGAAAAAGGAGAAGGAGGGAGAACTGGTAAAAAGTGAGCTTTCTTATAGCATTATGATTGGGCAACCCGATTTTATTACGAGAGAACTATTTGAAAAAGCTTTGGAAGAGGTCAAAATCAAGAAGCCAAATACTCTCTATGAGGCTGTTCGTTTTGAAAAGATAGAAGAAGGCCAAAGCCTTGCTATGCTTCATGTAGGACCTTTTGATACTGAAAATGAGACTTTTGCAGAGATGGAGCATTTTTGTCAACTCCATAAGCTCAAAAGAACTTCGGAAGTCCACCGAGAAATTTATCTCAATAATCTTCATCGAACGGAGCCAAGCAAATTAAAAACAATTCTTCGCTATCAAGTTCAAGAAGAGAATTAAAAAAGAACAGGAAACAAGATTTCCTGTTCTTTTTTATGAGTTCTAATCTTCTCTTTCAGAAGTATTCTCTTTGATTTTTTCAGTTTTTTTGGCAGATTTGATTTGAATCTTACCATTGCTTGTCATGACTGCCTTGAGGTCTTTTTCACTTGGGTTTTCAAGGTAGTAGTCTGTGATGGCATCCTCGATATGGTCTTGAATGGTACGGCGGAGTGGGCGTGCTCCCATTTTTGGATCATATCCCAAGTCAACCAACTTTTCCTTGACCTTGTCTGTCACATCGAGGTGGATATTGTTGCTAGAGAGGCGTTTGTTAACATCCGCTAGCATGAGTTCGACGATTTGGAGGAGGTTGTCCTTGCTGAGAGGTTTAAATTCGATGATGCCATCAAAACGGTTCATAAACTCTGGACTAAAGAAGTTGCCGAGTTCACCGAGAACAGAGTTGGTTCGACCTTCACGAGCAGCTCCAAAACCAACGCTGGCTTCGGCCTTACCAGTACCCGCATTTGAGGTCATGATAATGATGGCATCCTTAAAGCTAACTGTACGTCCTTGCCCATCTGTCAAACGACCATCATCCAAGACTTGAAGGAACATGTGCATCACATCTGGGTGGGCTTTTTCAACTTCATCGAGAAGGATGAGAGAGTAGGGATTGCGACGAACCTTTTCAGTCAGTTGACCAGCTTCATCATAGCCTACATAGCCTGGAGGGGCACCGACTAATTTAGCCACACTGTGTTTTTCCATGTATTCACTCATATCAAAGCGAATCATGCTGTCAGCAGAGCCAAAGAGCTCAATGGCTAGTTGTTTGGAAAGTTCTGTCTTACCGACACCAGTTGGTCCGACAAAGAGGAAGCTTCCGATTGGCCGGTTAGGAGTTCCAAGTCCAACACGATTACGACGGATGGCCTTGGCAATCTTATCGACAGCTTCATCTTGACCAATGACATGAGCTTTGAGGTCGTCTGCTAGATGGATAAGCTGAGACTGTTCTTTTTCTTTGAGTTCCCCAACAGGAATATTGGTTTTTTGCTCAATGATATGTTCAATAGTTTTCTCGCTGATGATTGGAGTATCCTGATCGGTCACCTTGTTTTTCTGCATTTCTTTATACTTGGCAATCTGATCACGGAAATAAGCAGCCTTTTCAAAGTCTTCCTCTCGAGTAGCTTGAGCCTTGAGATTCTCAGCTTCAATTAAACGCTGATCAATCACTTTAGGATCAACAAAGTTCAGTGTCAGATTCATTTTAGAACCAGCTTCATCCAACAGGTCAATAGCCTTGTCTGGCAAGAAGCGGTCTTGGATGTAGCGGTTGGAAAGATTTGCAGCAGCTTCGATAGCAGCGTCTGTGTACTTGACGTGATGGTAGTCTTCGTATTTCTTTTGAACCCCTTTGAGGATGATAATGGTTTCTTCGACAGTTGGTTCATCAACTTTGACAGGCTGCATACGGCGTTCCAAAGCAGCATCTTTTTCAATGATACGGTATTCATTGAGAGTAGTAGCGCCAACCAATTGCAATTCACCACGGGCAAGGGCTGGTTTCAGGATATTGCCTGCGTCCATATTGCCATCGCCAGCAGATCCTGCGCCAACAATTTCATGGATTTCGTCGATAAAGAGGATGATGTCCTCACGTTTGCGAATTTCTTCCATGAGCTTTTGCATGCGTTCTTCAAATTGGCCTCGAATCCCTGTTCCTTGAACTAGACTAACCACATCCAGACGGATGACTTGCTTGCCTTGGAGTTTATGGGGAACATCACCATCAACAATCTTCTGAGCTAGACCTTCAACAACGGCTGTTTTACCGACACCTGGTTCTCCGATAAGGACAGGGTTGTTCTTGGTTCGACGGTTGAGGATTTCGATAACACGGATAATCTCCTCATCTCGACCGATAACAGGGTCAATATCTCCCCGCCGAGCAATCTCAGTAATATTGATACCATATTCCTCTAGGAGTCCTCTTTCTTGGCTAGGAGGTGTTTGAAGTGGACCGCGGTTTTGAGGCCCATAACCACCGTTTCCTCCATATCCCCCACCAGATTGAGTTGGAGGGACGTTATTAGAAGAAGGTTTGAAATTGTTCAAATCATTGAAAAAGTCGCCGAAAGGATCAAAGTCATGATTATTTAAGTCAGTCATTCCTTTAAAGAGGGTATTATTCGGATCTGTTTTGATAATTTTATAGCAATTTTGACAGAGATCAATTTGTTTTTGCTGTCCATTGATATTGGTATACAGATGAATTGTTGAGTCGTTTATTTTACAGTTTTGACAGAGCATACATCTACCTCATTTCATTCATATTCTTGGCCTAAGAAAAAAGGTCAAAAATAGTCAAAGTTTTATACTCTCATTATAGCATGATTAAGGTGTAAAGCAAGTAAAAAGATTGGGAAGTGGTCGTTTTTAAAAGAAGGATTTATGGAGAATCAAGCGACATTAAAGGTAAGAAAAAATCCCATTTGTGGTGACAAAAAGGATTCTCATTCATCGGGCCTTACTGCCCTTGTTTTTATATTAGTAAAGGAGTTCGTAGATCTCCATTGCAATCAAATCAATGCTATCAAAAGTATAAGTTTCACGAGCCTCTACATCGCGAAGGGTGAAGAGTAATCCGTTTTCTTCGTCGCGGCTGTATGCAACTTCTGCGACAACAACACCTTCACGTTCAAAATTACGTTTTAGATTTCCACCATCTTTTGTCATTGCTTCTAGGCGGTTAATGATTCTAACCAAATGTGATTCCATTTTGATTCTCCTCCATTTCTTATCGTTTCTATTTTACCATAAACAAGAGGTAGTTGACTAGAAAAAAACTGTGATTTCTCTCTATTTCTACATTCTATCAAGTTAATTGTTAAAATTGGTGAAAAAGAATTGCATTTTAATTCAATTCATGTTATAATCATACAATCTAATACATAGAAAGTTGATTGAATATGAATTTTTCTTTTTTACCAAAGTATTTACCGTATTTTAACTATGGTGCTCTGATTACCGTGTTAATTTCCATCTTTGTTGTCTGCTTAGGAACTATTATAGGTGTGTTACTGGCCTTTGCCCAACGTTCACGCTTTAAACCTCTCGTTTGGTTTGCAAATGTGTATGTTTGGATTTTCCGTGGGACGCCAATGATGGTTCAGATTATGATTGCCTTTGCTCTCATGCATATCAACGCTCCGACTATTCAAGTGGGAATTTTAGGAGTTGATCTTTCTCGTTTGANTCCTGGTATTCTGATTATTTCTATGAACAGTGGTGCTTACGTTTCAGAAACTGTTCGTGCGGGGATCAATGCGGTTCCTAAAGGGCAGTTAGAGGCCGCATATTCTTTAGGTATTCGTCCGAAAAATGCCATGCGTTATGTCATTTTGCCACAAGCTATCAAAAATATTCTTCCAGCTCTGGGAAATGAATTTATCACCATTATCAAGGATAGTTCCCTCTTGTCTGCGATTGGGGTGATGGAGTTGTGGAATGGTGCAATGACAGTAGCAACAACAACTTATTTACCGTTGACTCCCCTTTTATTTGCAGCCTTTTACTATTTGATTATGACCTCTGTTTTGACAGTGGTGTTGAAAGCATTTGAAAAACATATTGGACAAGGAGACAAAAAATAATGACAGAAACCTTGATTAAAATTGAAGAACTACATAAGTCTTTTGGGAAAAATGAAGTTTTAAAAGGCATCAATCTTGAGATTAAACGAGGAGAAGTTGTGGTCATTATCGGTCCGTCAGGGAGCGGGAAATCAACTCTCCTTCGTTCGATGAATCTCCTTGAAGAAGCAAGTAAAGGTAAGGTTATCTTTGAAGGAGTTGATATCACTGATAAGAAAAATGACCTTTTTGCTATGCGTGAAAAGATGGGCATGGTATTCCAACAATTCAACCTCTTTCCCAATATGACAGTGATGGAAAATATCACTTTGTCACCAATTAAAACCAAAGGTGAAAGCAAGGAAGTTGCGGAGAAGAGAGCACAGGAACTGTTAGAAAAAGTTGGCTTGCCAGATAAGGCGACGGCTTATCCTCAGAGTTTGTCAGGTGGTCAGCAACAACGGATTGCCATTGCACGTGGACTTGCTATGGAGCCAGACGTTTTGCTCTTTGATGAGCCGACTTCAGCTCTAGACCCTGAGATGGTTGGAGAAGTTCTAGCTGTGATGCAAGACCTTGCCAAGTCGGGGATGACCATGGTGATTGTGACGCATGAAATGGGCTTTGCGCGTGAGGTAGCAGACCGTGTTATCTTTATGGCAGATGGAGTTGTTGTCGAAGATGGAACTCCAGAAGAGATTTTCGATCAAACAAAAGAACAACGGACCAAGGAATTTTTGAGTAAGGTTTTGTAACACCTCATTTTAGAAGAAATGGAGTAGGCATCATGGCTTCCAGTAAAGAATATTTAGATTTTATTCTCGAACAGCTATCAGAGCTAGAGGAGATGAGTTATCGTCCAATGATGGGAGAGTATATCCTTTATTATCGTGGGAAGATTATTGGTGGAATCTATGATAATCGTCTGTTACTGAAGCCTGTGAAGGTGGTCATGGATCAACTGGGACAGACTAGGCTTGAACGTCCTTATGAAGGAGCTAAGGAGATGATTTTGATAGAAGACATTGAAGATAAGTCATTTCTAATGAGATTAATCAAGGATATGTATGAAGTCTTACCAGCTCCAAAAGTTAAAAAGAAAGCATAACAAATTTACCTAGTATCAGTAGGCACTAAAAGCTCGATAAGGGCTTTTTCTTATAGTTTCAAACTATAAGGTCCATTAGTCAAGAAGTGTTAGAATGGTGAGTTATTTTTTGATATAATAGAGGATATTTGATAGAAAAGAGAAGAGGTATGGCACAGATTATTGATGGGAAGGCTCTTGCGGCTAAGTTACAAGGTCAGTTGACTGAAAAGACGGCCAAACTAAAAGAAGAAACAGGTTTAGTTCCAGGTTTGGTGGTGATTTTGGTTGGAGATAATCCAGCCAGCCAAGTCTACGTTCGCAATAAGGAACGGTCGGCTCTTGCTGCAGGATTCCATAGTGAAGTAGTGCGAGTTCCTGAAACCATTACCCAAGAAGAATTGTTAGATTTGATTGCCAAATACAATCAAGATCCAGCTTGGCATGGGGTTTTGGTCCAGTTGCCTTTACCTAAACATATTGACGAAGAGGCAGTTTTATTAGCCATTGACCCCGAAAAAGACGTGGATGGTTTCCATCCGCTAAACATGGGACGCTTATGGTCTGGTCATCCAGTTATGATTCCTTCGACACCTGCAGGAATTATGGAGATGTTCCATGAGTATGGGATTGATCTAGAAGGTAAAAATGCGGTTGTTATCGGTCGTTCAAACATTGTTGGAAAACCGATGGCTCAGCTTCTTTTAGGCAAGAATGCGACAGTGACTTTGACTCACTCACGCACCCATCATCTTGCCAAGGTTGCTGCTAAAGCAGATATTCTTGTGGTTGCAATCGGTCGTGCTAAGTTTGTGACTGCTGACTTTGTCAAACCAGGAGCGGTTGTCATTGACGTTGGGATGAACCGAGATGAAAATGGCAAACTTTGTGGAGATGTTGACTTTGATGCCGTTGCACCACTTGCTAGTCACATCACACCTGTACCTGGTGGAGTTGGCCCTATGACCATTACCATGCTAATGGAGCAAACCTATCAGGCAGCTCTTCGTACACTAAACAAGGACTAGGAAGATGAAATTCGTATTTGACCTGGATGGGACACTATCTTTTGACTATATGACCATAGATGAGGAGATTAAGCAGGTTCTTTTAAAGGCTGAAGATTATGGGCATGAGCTTGTGTTTGCCTCAGCCCGCTCTTATCGGGATTGCTTGGGTTTATTAGGCCCTAAACTCAGTCAGCGCTTGGTCATAGGATTGAATGGTGGCGTAGCCTATCATCTGGGGCAGGCTATCTTCGAAAGGAATCTCGATGCTAGAGTTTATCAGGCGCTAGTGGATTATTGCCAGACTTATAATCTCCCTTTCTTTGTAGATGATTGCTTTGACTATAGTGGTCAGATTGTAGAGAAGATTCCATTTTTTTCCAGTGTGGATCCCCTAAAGGTAGTCGTTTATATGGGTGACCATGAGGATTTGCTTGATGATCTGCTTGGTCAGCTAGAAAGACTAGGACAGGCTCATCTGTCCTATCATGCGCATGAAAAGTGCCTCTATGTCAACCCCTTGGATACTCATAAGGCGACAACTGTTGAAAAGTTGTGCGGGGAGAACTTCATCGCCTTTGGAAATGACCAAAACGATATTGAACTGTTTAAGACGTCTCTCTATTCTGTCCAGATTGGAGATTTTGCTGGTCTTACTCCATATGCAGATGACACGTTAGAGTTAAAAGGAGAACCTTCTCCAGCAGTGGCAGCTAAAATCTCACAGACCTTTGCGGAATTTAAGGGAAAATAGTGTAGAAGGAGGTCCGAGCCTCCTTTTGTAGTATAATGGAGTGAGAGGAAAAAACGATGAAAGTGATTGATCAAACTTTACTAGAAAAAGTCATTATGGAACGTTCTCGTCACAGTCATAAGGGAGATTACGGTCGCCTGCTCTTGCTAGGAGGGACCTATCCATATGGTGGAGCTATCATCATGGCAGCCATTGCAGCTGTTAAAAGTGGGGCAGGGTTGGTGACTGTTGGCACGGATAAGGAGAATATTCTGGCTCTGCACAGTCATTTACCTGAGGCCATGGCATTTTCTCTTCAAGACCAGCAATTGTTAAAAGAGCAGTTGGAAAAGGCAGAAGTTATCTTGATAGGTCCGGGTTTACGAGAGGATACCTTTGGAGAAGAACTCGTAAAAAGGGTCTTTGATAGTCTTGGAAGAGACCAGATTTTGATTGTAGACGGCGGTGCTTTGGGCATCTTAGCAAAAGGTCAGTTACCATTTCCTTCCAGTCAGCTCATCCTAACTCCCCACCAAAAGGAATGGGAAAGACTGTCTGGTATAGTTCTTGACCATCAAAATACAGAGGCGACTGCTAGGGCTCTTTCCACTTTTCCTCAAGGAACGATTCTAGTCGAGAAGGGTACAGCAACTCGTATCTGGCAAGTCGGTCAGCCTGAATATTATCAATTAGAAGTCGGAGGCCCCTATCAAGCAACTGGTGGAATGGGAGATACTCTGGCTGGGATGATTGCAGGATTTACAGGTCAGTTTCACCAAGCCAGTCTCTATGAGAGAGTAGTGGTAGCGACCCATCTGCACTCAGCCATTGCCCAAGAACTAGCTCAAGAAAACTACCTTGTCTTGCCAACAGAAATTAGCAAGCTACTCCCAAAAACAATGAAAAAAATATCTCAAAAAGGCAGCTAATACCTTGGTTGTCTTTTTTATTTTGATGTAGCTTTGTTGATAAGGTTTTCAAATACCTCAGAACTAGCGACCAACTGCTGAACTTGCGTGGAATTCTCACTTTTAAGGTCTTGATTTTTACTCAAACTCGCAATTAAAGCGAGATTGTTATCAAAGTTGAGGGGTGTCAAATCATGCTTTTTTTGATATAATTTTTAATGATGAATGCGAGAAATGATCGGTATGTGGTCGTTGATTTAGAGGCGACCAGCACCGGAAGCAAGGCAAAAATTATTCAAGTAGGCATTGTGGTGATTGAGAATGGCGAAATCGTCAATCAGTATGCGACTGATGTCAATCCTCACGAACCCTTGGATTCTCATATCAAAGAATTAACGGGTCTAACCGATCAGCGTTTGGCTACGGCACCAGAATTTTCTCAGGTGGCTGGAAAAATTTTTGAATTGGTTAAGGACGGTATTTTTGTTGCGCACAATGTACAATTTGATGCTAACCTTCTTGCAGAATTTCTCTTTTTTGAAGGATATGAATTGCGTACACCGCGGGTGGATACAGTTGAGCTTGCTCAAGTTCTGTATCCTCAGTTTGAAAAGTATAACTTAGGTATCCTTTGTCAAGAGTTGGGCATTGAGCTGGAACATGCCCATACTGCTCTGTCAGATGCTCAGGCAACAGCTGAACTCTTGCTTTACATGCGTCAAAAACTATTTGAGTTACCAAAAGGGCTCTTAGAAAGCTTGTTAAACCTTGCAGACAACCTTCTCTATGAAAGTTATTTGGTGATTGAGGAGGTCTATCAGCAACAATCGCTCTTATCTTCGCCAGACTTGATGGAGCTTCATGGGCTTTTTCTCAGAAAGGAAAGCAAAGCCTTAGTCCCACGAAAGTTATCGAAAGATTTTGCTAAAAACATTTCTTTATTGGGGCTGGAGGAGCGTCCGCAACAGTTGGAATTTGCGGAGAAGGTTGAGCACTTATTGGAAGAATACCAGACTTCCTTCATCCAAGCTCAAACGGGACTGGGCAAGACTTATGGTTATCTCCTCCCAGCTTTGAACTTGGAGAGTCAAGCAGGGATTCTAGTGAGTGTTCCGACCAAAATTCTTCAAAATCAAATCATGCAAGAAGAAGGTCAGCGCTTAAAAGAGGTCTTCCATCTGGAGATTCATAGTCTCAAGGGGCCTCAAAATTACTTGAAATTGGATGCTTTTCATCAAATTCTCTATAGACCAGAGTCCAATCGCCTTTTCACACGCTTTAAAATGCAACTGCTTATCTGGCTAACGGAGACAGAGACTGGTGATTTGGATGAAATTGGGCAACTTTATCGCTACCAGCATTTTCTGCCAGAACTAGTCCACGATGGCAAGCTTTCAAAGAAAAGTTTATTTGCTACAGAGGATTTTTGGAAACGAGGGCAGGAAAAGGCTGAGACCAGTCGCGTTCTCTTAACCAATCATGCCTATCTGGTCACTCGTCTGGAAGACAATCCAGAGTTTGTTGACAACCGTTTGCTGATCTTGGATGAAGCTCAAAAAATGCTGTTAGCTCTTGAAAATCTAGCCCAGCAGGCTTATCGCCTTGAGGATCTTGTAACTCAAATTGAAAAGTCCTTGGAGTCAGAGGAAGATTTGGTTCAGAAACGCTTGCTTGAGAGTATCGACTTTGAATGTCGTTACTTGCTAGAGCACTACCAGTCAGGCCTTAAGAATGGAAAGTGGTTGGATTCTCTTGAACAGTTGCGCCAGCATTTTTCGGAGCTAGCTCTCCCAGAGTATAGAGAGATTGCAAACTTTTTCACCTCGGACCGTGAATTTTGGCTTGCTCCAGCAGAAAAATTGAGCAAGGATGTCTTGATTTGTTCAAGCAAAAAAGGACGCTTTATACTAGCGGATTTATTGCCAGAAGATTGTAGGCTCCTAGGAGTATCGGCAACTCTTGAAATCAGCAATCGGGTTTCCCTAGCAGATCTATTGGGCTTTCCAGATGCTCCGCTTGTTAGGCTTGATGTAGCAAAGCAGGAGCAACAAGAAGTCTTTCTAGTCGATGATTTTCCTCTTGTGACAGAAGTTTCACCTGTTGACTATGCGAGTGAAGTAGCTTCTGTCATTCGAAGGTTACAAGCCTTTCAAGAACCCTTATTAGTTTTGTTTACATCAAAAGAGATGTTGCTGGCAGTTTCAGATTTGCTCGACCAACCCCATCTAGCTCAGTATAAAAATGGGGAACCAAGTCAACTGAAAAAACGTTTTGAAAAAGGTGAACGCCAGATCTTGCTTGGAACAGGCAGTTTCTGGGAAGGAGTTGATTTTTCAACCCATCCTTGCGTGATTCAAGTGATTCCGAGATTGCCTTTCCAAAATCCTCAAGAGCCGTTAACCAAAAAGTTAAACCAAGAACTGCGTCAAGAAGGGAAAAATCCTTTCTATGATTATCAGTTACCGATGGCGATCATTCGGCTAAAACAAGCCCTTGGTCGTACTGTTAGACGGCCCAACCAAGGTTCGGTTGCTGTAATCTTAGACAGTCGTGTTGTCAGCAAGCGCTATGGCAAACAAATCGCCCAGACCTTGTCAAAAGAAAGGGCTGTTCAGGTTCTTTCTAGAGAACAGCTAGAGCCTGCTGTGGCTGATTTTCTCCAATCCCGTCGCAATAGAATGAAAGAAAAATCCAAGAAAGAGAAAAGGTAAAAAATATGAAACGTTCCTTCGACTCTCGAGTCGATTATAGCCTCCTCCTACCAGTGTTTTGTTTACTGGTGATTGGAGTAGTGGCCATTTATATAGCAGTTAGTCATGACTATCCAAATAATGTGTTACCAATACTAGGCCAGCAAATCGCTTGGATTTCCTTGGGCCTTGCCATTGGTTTTGTGGTCATGTTCTTCAATACTGAGTTTTTATGGAAGGTGACTCCTTATCTCTATGGTTTAGGCCTAGCCTTGATGGTCCTCCCTCTTGTTTTCTACAATCCAAATCTTGTAGCGTCAACAGGTGCCAAGAACTGGGTATCGATTGGTGGAACGACACTCTTTCAGCCATCTGAGTTCATGAAGATTTCCTATATCTTGATATTGGCTCGAGTCATCGTACAATTCACTCAAAAACACAAGGAATGGCGACGGACTATTCCCTTGGATTTCCTATTGATTGGTTGGATGATTGCCTTTACAATCCCAGTTTTGCTCCTTCTAGCCCTACAAAGTGACTTAGGAACTGCCTTGGTCTTTGTAGCTATTTTTGCAGGCATGGTTCTCCTTTCAGGTGTTTCGTGGAAGATTATCATTCCTGTTTTTGCGACAGGAGTGACTGCAGTTGCAGGCTTCATGGCCATCTTTATAAGCAAGGATGGACGTGCCTTCTTGCATCAGATCGGGATGCCAACCTACCAGATCAACCGTATTTTGGCCTGGCTCAATCCCTTTGACTTTGCGCAAACAACGACTTACCAACAGGCGCAGGGGCAAATTGCGATTGGAAGTGGTGGCTTGTTTGGACAGGGTTTCAATGTGTCCAATCTCCTCATTCCAGTACGTGAAAGTGATATGATTTTCACCGTAATTGCTGAAGACTTTGGCTTCATTGGTTCAGTCTTTGTGGTTGCCCTGTACTTGCTTCTTATTTACCGGATGTTGAAGATTACGCTCAGGTCAAATAACCAGTTCTACACCTACATTTCGACTGGATTTATCATGATGTTGCTCTTCCATATCTTTGAAAATATCGGTGCCGTGACAGGCTTACTTCCTTTGACAGGGATTCCTCTGCCTTTCATTTCTCAAGGGGGCTCCGCAATTATTAGTAACCTCATCGGTGTCGGTCTCCTCTTATCTATGAGTTACCAGACCAACATAGCGGAGGAGAAAAGTGGAAAAGTTCCATTCAAACGAAAGAAAGTCGTCCTAAAACAAATCAAATAAGGAGGCCACTATGGCAACAGTAGCAGTTATCTTAGCCCAGGGTTTTGAAGAAATTGAAGCCTTGACAGTAGTTGATGTCTTGCGTCGAGCAAACATTTCATGTGATATGGTAGGATTTGAAGAGCACGTGACAGGATCACATGGCATTCAGGTAAAAGCCGACCATATCTTTGATGGCGATTTGTCTGACTATGACTTGGTCGTTCTTCCAGGAGGTATGCCAGGCTCAGCTCACCTACGAGATAATCAAGCCCTCATTTCACAGATTAAAGCCTTTGACCAAGCAGGAAAGAAAATTGCTGCCATCTGTGCAGCCCCAATCGTCCTCCATCAAGCAGGTATCCTGAAAGACAAGCACTTCACCTGTTATGACGGTGTTCAGGAGAACATCAGTGATGGAATTTATCAAAAGCAAACAGTGGTTGTGGATGGCAATCTAACAACTAGTCGAGGACCGTCAACCGCACTTGCCTTTGCCTATGAGTTGGTAGAGCAATTGGGAGGAGATGCTGAAAGTTTACGAGACGGCATGCTCTATCGAGATGTCTTTGGAAATCAACAGTAAGACGAGAGTTCGGCTCTCGTTTTTGCTTGGAAAAATCTAGGAAATCATCGCTTTTTTCATAAAAAAATGGTATAATGAAGGGTATGAAATATCACGACTATATATGGGATTTAGGTGGTACCCTATTGGATAATTATGAGACTTCTACAGCAGCCTTTGTAGAGACCTTAGCCCAATGCGGAATAGAGCAAGAACACGACCGTGTTTACGAAGCCTTGAAGGTTTCGACAGCTTTTGCTATCGAGAAGTTTGCCCCAGACATCGAGAATTTTTTAGAAAACTACAAAGAAAATGAAGCGCGTGAGCTAGAGTATCCAGTTTTGTTTGAAGGGATTCCAGAACTACTCAAAGACATTTCTGACAAGGGTGGCCGTCATTTCTTAGTTTCTCATCGAAATGACCAAGTTCTAGAACTTCTTGCAAAGACTCAGATAGCTGACTATTTCACAGAAGTTGTGACTGCCAGTTCCGGTTTCAAACGAAAACCAGATCCTGAGTCCATGATTTATTTACGTGATAAATATCATATTACATCTGGTTTGGTCATTGGAGACAGGAATATTGATGTAGAAGCAGGGAAAGCTGCCGGCTTAGATGCCTATCTTTTTAAAAACGTTGCGACACTGAGACAAGCAATAGACATGTAAGAAAAGGGAAAAAATGACAGAAGAAATCAAAAATCAACAGGCACAGGATTATGATGCCAGTCAAATTCAAGTTTTGGAGGGGCTGGAAGCTGTTCGTATGCGTCCAGGTATGTATATTGGATCGACCTCAAAAGAAGGCCTTCACCATCTAGTATGGGAAATCGTTGATAATTCAATTGATGAAGCCTTAGCAGGATTTGCCAGTCATATCCAAGTCCTTATTGAGCCAGATAATTCCATCACCGTTGTGGATGATGGACGTGGTATTCCTGTTGACATTCAGGAAAAGACAGGACGTCCTGCTGTTGAGACCGTCTTTACTGTTCTTCACGCTGGAGGAAAGTTCGGCGGTGGCGGATACAAGGTATCAGGTGGATTGCACGGTGTGGGTTCATCAGTAGTAAATGCCCTCTCAACTCAACTAGATGTTCGGGTTCATAAAAACGGAAAAATTTATTATCAAGAATACCAACGTGGGAATGTCGTTGCTGATCTTGAGGTGATTGGGGATACGGATAGAACCGGAACAACAGTTCACTTCACACCGGATCCAGAGATTTTTACAGAAACAACGACCTTTGACTTTGAAAAATTAAACAAACGTATTCAAGAACTAGCTTTTTTGAACCGAGGTCTTCGAATTTCCATCACAGATAAGCGTGAAGGTCTCGAACAGACTAAACAATATCACTATGAGGGTGGGATTGCTAGCTATGTTGAATATATTAACGAGAACAAGGATGTTATCTTTGATACACCAATCTACACAGACGGTGAGATGGATGATATCACAGTTGAAGTAGCCATGCAGTACACAACTGGTTACCACGAAAACGTCATGAGTTTCGCCAATAATATTCACACCCATGAAGGTGGAACGCATGAGCAAGGTTTCCGTACAGCACTGACGCGTGTTATCAACGATTATGCTCGCAAGAATAAATTACTTAAAGACAATGAAGACAACCTAACAGGGGAAGATGTCCGTGAAGGTTTGACTGCTGTGATCTCAGTTAAGCATCCAAATCCGCAGTTTGAAGGACAAACCAAGACCAAGCTGGGCAATAGTGAAGTAGTTAAGATTACCAATCGCCTCTTCAGCGATGCCTTCTCTGATTTTCTCATGGAAAATCCACAGATTGCCAAGCGTATCGTGGAAAAAGGAATTTTGGCTGCCAAGGCTCGTGTGGCTGCCAAGCGTGCGCGTGAAGTCACTCGCAAGAAATCTGGTTTGGAAATTTCCAATCTTCCAGGAAAACTAGCAGACTGTTCTTCAAATAATCCTGCTGAAACCGAACTCTTCATCGTCGAAGGAGACTCGGCCGGTGGATCAGCTAAATCTGGTCGTAACCGTGAGTTCCAAGCTATCTTACCAATTCGTGGTAAAATCTTGAACGTTGAAAAGGCTAGCATGGATAAAATTCTTGCTAACGAAGAAATTCGGAGTCTCTTCACAGCCATGGGGACAGGATTTGGCGCAGAATTTGATGTTACTAAGGCTCGTTACCAAAAACTCGTTTTGATGACCGATGCCGATGTCGATGGTGCCCACATTCGAACCCTCTTGCTAACTTTGATTTACCGCTATATGAAACCAATTCTAGAAGCTGGATATGTCTACATTGCCCAACCACCAATTTACGGAGTAAAAGTTGGAAGTGAGATCAAAGAATACATTCAACCAGGTGCAGATCAAGAAATTAAACTCCAAGAAGCCTTAGCACGTCATAGTGAAGGGCGTTCAAAACCAACCATCCAACGTTATAAAGGTTTGGGAGAAATGGATGACCACCAATTGTGGGAAACAACCATGGATCCAGAACATCGCTTGATGGCACGTGTTTCAGTAGATGATGCTGCTGAAGCAGATAGAATCTTTGATATGTTAATGGGCGATCGGGTAGAGCCTCGTCGCGAATTTATCGAAGAAAACGCTGTTTACAGTACACTTGACGTTTAAAAAATGTGGGAAATAGTTCCCTTGGTTTAAAAAATATGATATAATCATTACGATTGTTTCTAGTATAAAAGGAGTTTGATATGTCTAATGGACAACTAATTTATCTAATGGTTGCGATTGCGATCATGTTGATTTTAGCTTATGTAACAGCCATTTTTCTACGTAAGCGTAATGTAAGCAGATTAACGGCGCTTGAAGAAAGAAAAGAAGAACTCTACAATCTTCCTGTAAATGATGAGGTTGAAGCCGTTAAAAATATGCACTTGATTGGTCAAAGTCAGGTAACCTTTCGTGAATGGAATCAAAAATGGGTTGATTTATCTCTGAACTCATTTGCAGACATCGAAAATCACCTCTTTGAAGCTGAAAACTACAATAATTCTTTCCGTTTTTTCAAAGCAGCTCACAAGATTGATCAAATTGAAAGCCAGATTAGTTTGATTGAAGAGGATATTGCAGCTATTCGCAATGCCCTTTCTGAACTTGAAAAGCAAGAGTCTAAGAACAGTGGTCGTGTCCTACATGCTTTGGACTTGTTTGAAACCCTTCAACATACGGTTGCAGAGGACTCAGAGAAATATGGAAAAGCTCTTCCTGAGATTGAGAAACAATTGGAAAATATCCAATCGGAATTCTCTCAATTCGTTACCCTTAACTCATCAGGTGACCCAGTTGAAGCTGCAGCAATCTTAGATGATACTGAAAATCATATTCTTGCTCTAACGCATATTGTTGATCGGATTCCAGCTCTTGTTGAAACCTTGACAAAGGAATTACCAGACCAATTAGCAGATTTGGAAGAAGGCTATCGCAAGCTGTTGGATGCCAACTACCACTTTACTGAAACAGATATTGAGTCACGTTTCCAACTTTTGCATGAATCTTTGAAGAATAATCAAGAAAACATCCGTCAGTTGGAGTTGGACAATGCAGAGTATGAAAATAATCGCATTCAAGAAGAAATCAACGCACTTTATGATATTTTCACTCGTGAAATTGAGGCTCAAAAAGTCGTTGAGAATCTCCTCTCAACACTTCCAACCTATCTCAACCACTTGAAAGAAAATAACCAGGTGCTTGTTCAGGATCTTGAACGCCTGAATAAAACTTACCTTCTTCCAGAAAGTGATGGAAATCATGTTCGCCGACTTCAAGAAGAATTAGCTGCACTTGATACCGCTATTTTAGAAGTAACAGAGGATCAAAGAGAATCTGCTCAAGCCTATTCTGTTCTTGAAGAACAGTTGGAAATGCTTCAAAGCAATCTCAAAGATATTGAAGATGAGCAAATTTCTGTGAGCGAACGACTTACGCAAATTGAAAAAGACGACCTCAATGCTCGCCAAAAAGCAAATGTCTATGTGAATCGTTTGCACACCATCAAACGTTACATGGAGAAGAGAAACTTGCCAGGTATTCCTCAAAGTTTCTTGAAACTCTTCTTTACTGCAAGTCATAATACAGAAGATTTGATGGCGGAGTTAGAACAACCGCAGGTTAATATTGAATCTGTTAAGCGAATTCTTGAAATTGCAACGAATGATATGGCAGTACTTGAGACAGAAACATACGATATTGTTCAGTATGCAACTTTGACAGAGCAACTTCTCCAATACTCAAATCGTTACCGTTCATTTGATGAACGCATCCAAGAGGCTTTCAACGAAGCACTTGAAATTTTTGAGAAAGAGTTTGACTACCGGGCATCATTTGAGAAGATTTCTCAAGCCTTGGAAGTTGCAGAACCAGGAGTTACAAACCGTTTTGTGACTTCATATGAAAAAACACGTGAAGCGATTCGCTTTTAAAATAGAAGCTTAGAGAACTCTAAGCTTTTTCTTTATTTTTTGAAATGGAGCTAGATTACCTGTTTATCATTGAAATAATAGCCTCGATTTGATATGATGGAAATATGAAAAAAAATAGAGCGAAACGTATTTCTCACGATAAAACGAGAAGGTTATTGCTTTCCCTTGTTGGAATCTTTGGAATTGCTATGATTCTATTGGGGGGTGCTATTNGTTATAGGCTACTACAAAAGCAATCTTACGAACAAAAAATTGAAGCGCTGAAGAGCGAAAAGGACCAGCAATTCAACTCTGGTAGTCAGAAGGACCATTTCCGAAAAGGCCAAGCTGAGGTGATTGCCTACTACCCTCTGCAAGGAGAGGAAGTCATTGCGTCTGTTAGAGAAAAAATCAACCAGGATATCAAAGAAAAGCTGGAAGATAAAGAGGATTTGGTCTTTTATTATACCGAGCAGTTGGACCCCGTCTTAAAGGGAGTTGTTGCTCGTAATATCAGCAAGCAAGTCTATGATTTGTCTGCATTAAAGGTTGAAGAAAAAGAAAAGACTTCCTTAGGGAAAATTTTCTTGACTGAAGATGGGAAAGATTTTGACCTTAGTAGACTTTTCAAAGATGCAAGCAAGGCTAAGGAACTCTTACTGACTCAAATCAAATCAACTCTAGAAGATAAGAAACTTGACCAGGCAAAAATTGATCAAGTTGTAAAAAACTTCACAGATCAGGACTTATCATCTTGGAGCTTTGATTATAAAGATAGTCAAATCATCCTTTATCCTGCTAATTCTGAAGAGACTGTTGAAGAAATTGCTTTACCAATATCCAGTTTCTTTGATGTCATTGAGTCCTCTTATCTATTAGAAAAGGATGCTGAGCTTTATCAAGCTTACTTTGCCAAGAAAAATAAAAAGGTTGTAGCCTTGACCTTTGATGATGGTCCAAATCCGACTACAACTCCACAAGCCTTGGATACCTTGGCTAAGTACGGTGTAAAGGCAACCTTCTTTGTACTTGGAAAAAACATAGCAGGAAATGAGGATCTTCTGAAACGAATGAAATCGGAAGGTCATGTTGTGGGAAATCATAGCTGGGATCACCCTATCCTTTCTAAATTATCCCTCGAAGATGCTAAAAAGCAAATCACTGATACAGAAGATTTGTTGACTCAAGTTTTAGGATCAAGCTCTAAACTGATGCGCCCACCTTATGGTGCCATCACTGATGATATTCGTAATAGTCTGGATTTGAGTTTTATCATGTGGGATGTGGATAGTTTGGACTGGAAGAGTAAGAATGAAGCTGCTATTTTGACAGAAATTCAACACCAAGTTCGTAATGGTTCTATCATTCTTATGCATGATATCCATGGTCCTTCTGTTAATTCTCTACCAAGTGTCATTGAGTATTTAAAGGGTGAGGGTTATACATTTGTAACTGTTCCTGAATTGCTCAATTCTCGCTTGAAGGCTCACGAGATCTATTACGACCGTGATCAATAATTGTTAAAATCTAAAGGAGCAAGTGTTCTGATAATCAGAATTTTGTTTCTTTAGATTTTCTTCACATAGAAAGGAAAAACGATGAAATCTTACACCCTTAATAATGAAGTTTCCATTCCTGTACTAGGATTTGGAACATGGAAAGCTGAAAATGGAGAGGTGGCCTACCAAGCCGTTTTAGAAGCCTTAAAGGCCGGCTATCGTCATATCGATACTGCAGCTATCTATAAAAATGAGGAAAGTGTTGGTCGTGCTATTCGAGATAGCGGTCTTCCACGACAAGAAATCTTTGTAACGACCAAACTCTGGAATACCAATCACAGCTATGAAGAAACTCGCCAAGCATTTGAAGAATCAATGGAAAAACTGGGATTGGATTATCTAGATTTGTACCTTATCCATTGGCCAAATCCAAAACCACTAAGAGAAAATGACGAATGGAAAACTCGCAATGCTGAAGTCTGGAGAGCGATGGAGGACCTTTACCAAGAAGGCAAAATACGTGCTATCGGCGTTAGTAATTTCCTTCCTCATCATTTGGACGCCTTGCTTGAGACAGCAAGAATCATCCCGGCGGTCAATCAGGTTCGCTTGGCACCAGGAGTTTATCAAGAGGAAGTGGTTGACTACTGTAGAGAGAAAGGAATTCTCTTAGAGGCTTGGGGACCATTTGGGCAAGGAGAGCTGTTTGAACAGAAAGAAGTCCAAGAAATTGCTGCTAAGCATGGGAAATCAGTGGCTCAAATTGCCTTGGCTTGGAGTTTGGCAGAAGGATTTTTACCCCTACCTAAGTCAGTAACAGCCTCTCGCATCCAGAGCAATCTGGACTGTTTTGGAATTGAACTCAGCAAAGACGAGCGAGAAGTCTTAAAGACAATTTCAGTGACTTCAGGCGCACCTCGTGTGGATGAGATGGATTTTTAGTTTGTGAAATCTATTTATACCGAAATAACAAAGACTAGGATTTAAAATTCCTAGTCTTTTTGTGTATAAAAAATCTAAATGATTTGTATAATAAAATAGTTTTATAAATTGAAATAAATGAACAAGTTTAGAAAATATTGCTTTGATAGAACAAATAAAACGAACGATAAAACTAAATAAGAACATTACATACGCAAATATTACATTTTTGTGACAATTCAGATTTTTATGAAAATTTTTGATTATTTGCGTTATAATAGGTATACTTTAAAGAAAAAGGAGATTATTTATGGATAGACGACAACGTTTTTCATTACGGAAATACAAATTTGGTCTTGCTTCAGTTTTATTGGGAACTGCTTTGGTTTTTGGAGCAAGTCAAGTTAATGCCAATGAGCAGAGTACAGGTGAAAATCAAGCCCAAACTCAGGCAATCAAGACAGAGCTAAAAGACGATAAACACTCAAACTCTTCAACTGACCAAACCAATACTAATGTGATAGCTCCAGTAGTTGGAGAGAAACAAGAAGCTGAAACTTCTAAAGAGGATGCTAGTAAACAAGATGCTAAGGTAGAAACTTCGGTTGATAAAACTGCTGAACCCCAAGAATCAGGAAAAGATAGCACAGTTGCAAATGAAGAAAATCAAGGTGTCGTTCAAAAAGAAACAACAGTAGCTACCAGTCCAGCGCCTGCTACTGAGAAGGCTTCTGACTTGGAGAAAAAAGAGGCTCAAGCAACGACAGCCCCTAAAACTACTGGAGAAACAGCAACTACTGAAAAAGAACAAGAAAAAGCTGAGTCTGCAAAACCCAATAGTCTTTCAAGCAATGATATCATCACAGTACCAAAAACTTGGAAGGCTGGTTATAAGGGGACAGGGACCGTTGTTGCCATAATTGACTCAGGGCTTGATTTGAATCATGAGGTTCTTCGAATTTCAGACCCGTCAAAAGCAAAATTTAAAAACAAGGAAGCCATCGAAGCAGCTAAAAAGGCTGCTGGAATCGACTACGGTAAATGGTATAGCGATAAGGTTGTCTATGCCTACGATTACTTTGACGGAACGGATAAGATCAAAGAAGCAGAAAGAACTTCTCATGGGATGCACGTAACAGGGATCGCTGCTGGAAACCCTGATAAAGAAGCACCAAATGGTGAAAAGGTCTATGGTGTGGCGCCAGAAGCCCAAGTCATGTTTATGCGTGTCTTTTCAGACCGCCAAAAAACGACAAGTTCTGCCCTTTATGTAAAAGCGATTGATGACGCAGTTGCCTTGGGAGCAGATGCCATTAATATGAGTTTAGGCTCTAGCACTGGTTCTATGGTCGATGCTGGTTCTGATATCGTGGATGCCATCAAACGGGCTCGTGCCAAGGGAGTTTCTGTTCTTATCTCAGCAGGAAATAGCAATACATTCGGAAATGGTTATTCAAAACCACTAGCCGAAAACCCAGACTATGGCTTGGTTGGAAATCCATCCACTGTTGAAGACTCAATTTCAGTTGCTTCTGTCAACAATAAAACATTGACAACAGCCGTTTTTGAAGTTAAAGGTCTAGAGGGAAATGCCGGCCTTCATAACGGAAAATTTGATTATAATCAACCTGAAGCAGATAAGGACTTTGAAAAAGGAAAAGAGTACGAATACGTCGAGGCAGGATTAGGTCGTGAAGAAGACTTTGCTAAGTTGGATTTAACTGGGAAACTTGCCCTCATTCAGCGTGGAGCCATGAATTTTTCAGAGAAGATCAAAAATGCAAGAAAACACGGTGCAGTTGGTGCTTTGATCTACAATAATGTAGAAGGTGCAAACATCAATATGTCTATTGATGATGAAGCAAAGAAAATTCCTTCTGTATTTATTTCTAAACAGTATGGTGAAGCCTTAAAATCAGGAAACTACAAGATTGTTTTTAATGACAAGATGGATAATCGCCCTTCGGATGTAGCCAATCAGCTATCTGACTTTTCAAGTTGGGGAGTGACTACCGATGGACAATTGAAACCGGACGTGACAGCTCCTGGCGGCAATATTTACTCATCCTTTAATGACAATACCTATGGTAGTATCAGCGGAACCAGTATGGCGGCTCCTCACGTTACGGGTGTTGCAGTTCTGGTTAAGGAATACCTTCAAAAACACCATCCAGAATTGACTCCTGAGCAAGTATCAGAGACTGTCAAGGCCTTGATCATGTCAACTGCAAAACCACATGTTAATAAGGACACAGGCACTTATACCTCTCCTCGTCAGCAAGGTTCTGGTATTGTGGACACAGCTGCTGCAGTGTCAACAGACCTCTATGTAACGGGTGAAAATGGTTATCCAAGTGTGACTTTGGGAAATGTTGGAGATCAATTTACTTTCAAGGTCACTGTACACAATATTTCAGATACTGACCGTACTCTCAAGATGGTGGTGAATACCAATACAGACGAGGTCCAAGATGGAAAATTCACCCTTCGACCTCGAAAACTAACGGAGACAGTCTGGCCTGAAGTGACGGTCAAAGCCCACAGCAGTCAAACAGTCACTGTTAAAGTGGATGCTCGAAAATTTGCTGATCAACTCAGCAAACAAATGCCAAATGGCTATTTCCTTGAAGGATTTGTTCGCTTTGTAGATCCAGCAGATGATGGGGATATTGTAAGTCTTGCATTTATGGGCTTCCGAGGTGAATTCCAAAATCTCCCCGCTGTCGAAAAACCAATTTACAATCTTGTCCGAGAAGGGAAAAATGGATTTTACACGGAAGTAGACAAGGAAAATCCTGCAGTTAACTACTCTAATGATGCGACCTATCTAGCCACCTTGCAAAATGACCTTCTAGTTTCTAAAGGTCAACGCCAAGGACGCCGAATTACCGTTCTGGGGATTGAACAAAATGCTGAAGGTAAGCATGTTCTTCAGTTGGACGAAAAAGGGAATGTCCGTATTGCCATTTCTCCAAACGATGATGGAAACAAAGACCTAGTTGAATACAAAACGGTTGCTTTGAGAAATCTTGTAAATCTTCGGGCTACAGTTTATGCGGCTACGGATACCAAGCATGAACATCCTATTTGGGAGGGTGATGCAAAGGATCTTCGTAAGAATTATTTTGATGGTGACAGTAGAAATCTGAAAAGTTATATTCTAGATAATACTGCTTGGAGAGGTCAGGATTTTGATGGCAATACTGTTGCAGATGGTTTATATGACTATGTTATCAGTTACACACCAGACGTTCCAGGAGCTAAAGAACAATACACGACCTTTAAAATTCAAATTGATACTCAAAAACCTGTCATCACAAGTGGTTATATTCGCTTTAAAGATGGAAACAAAGAATTCGTAGCTCGCAAACCAAAAGATGTGGGTCAAGGTGGTATTCTTTCAGAAAAAGTCTTCTATATCACACCATTTGACCAAAAAGGGACCATGGTTCTAACTGGAAAGGACCAGTCTGGAACGCGTACGTTTGAAAATACCCATCTGATTAAGACCAATGCCGACGGTAGTTATACACTTCCTAAGGATGTTGATAAGGCTAATATTTACTATCTTGTAGAGGACTATGCAGGGAATGTAGACTATATCTCGCTTGCTGAACTTGTGCGCGATCAAAATAGTGGTCGAGTGAAAATCGCCTTGAAGGATGCGAAAACAAACCAAGATATTGATACCCTATACGTCTATCGAATCAAAAATAGCAAGGGACAATATGTCGATGTCGACAAGTCAAAAGCGATTCATTTCTTACAGTTTGGTCATTATACAGCAGAAATTTTCAGTTATGACCGAACAGAATTGAAATTTATCAGTGCCTTGTCCCAAGAGTTTGACCTAACGGAAGAAAATAGTTTCCAAACCATTACCTTCCTAGCAAATCTCCTAGAATATGCACCAGTGTCTGTTTCCTTCAATCAAGCCGTTCCAAAGACGACTACAGTGGTTCTGAAAGGAGAAGATGGTTCAAGGATCACTCTTCCTGTTGAAAAATATGGTCAATACGCCTTTGGTAAGAAAGTTGCTACAGGTCGTTATACTGTACAAGTCACCTTGCCAACTGGATACGAACTCCTTGAAGATCTCGTTTCCTTGCTCGTTCAGCCAGGTCGAAATAATGCTTTGCGTCTATCTGTTGTGTCTAAGTTGGCCTTGATTATTGCGGTAAATCAACAAAAAGAACTGGTAGAAACGTCTCGTTACTTTAATAGTAGTGCAGATAAGAGAAAAGCTTATGACCAAGCTTTCCAAGTGGCACAGTCAGCCTTGTCAAACAAATTAAAGCAAGAATTGATTGATGGCGTTCTCGCTAGTCTTGAGGCTGCTGGTAAAGCTTTGGATGGAAAAGATTCGAACGTTACAGCCTTGAAAGAAGCTATGAAAGCTTACTATGCAACGACTAAAACTGGACGATATGCTAATGCCAAGGAAAAAGTACGTCGAGCTTATGATCGTGCCTTCCAAGAAATTGCCTTACTAGCTGTAGATCCTAAAGTTAAACAGGATCAAATTGACAAATCTCTCATTGCCCTAGCGACGGCTAAAAGCAAACTAAATGGCAAGGCAACAGACTTCTCTAGTCTGAAGAAACTGGTCAAAGATGAACGCCTTTTCCAAGAAAAGAACGCGAGATTTATCTATGCTGACAAGAAAGAAAAAGCAGCTTATCTTCTAACTTTTAAAGAGGCACAGGAACTCCTTAAAGATTCAGGAGCGAGCCAAGAAGATGTCAAAGATGCCATTACAGCATTGAAACAAGCCAAGAGAAATCTGCATGGCAAAAAACCAAAAGCAAGAAGACACCCTTAAACAGGAGTTTCTGAAGCTTTACTGATAAATGAGTCTGGAACTTTGTTTTCAGACTCATTTTTGGTTTACACTAGCTAGAAAATCTGCTATAATACTAGCTAGGAAAGAAAGTCTTATGGCGTTCTTCAAGCGAGCTTGGGGTAGTGGGAGCCAAGTAGAATAAGGTAAGAAACTGGCGCTTTCTGTCGTATTTTTAAAAACAATGAAGTAATAAATTAGGGTGGAACCGCGTTTCTGACGCCCCTAGTCGCAAGGCTTGGGGGTTGAAATTCGGTTCTTTTTGAATTTCGTCTAATGCCTAAGTAGAAAGGAGCATAATGCTTAAAGGATCTTGTTTATGCAAAGCAGTGACCTACACTTTAGATGAGGAATTGTCGGAATTAGTTTTTTGCCACTGCTCATTCTGTTGGAAAGCAACTGCGTCTGCCTATACAGTGAATGTCAAAGTTAGCAGTAAAAACCTAGTATTGCATGGAAAAGAACAGTTGGTTATCTATAGTTCATCTCCAGGAAAACAACGCTATTACTGTCAGAACTGTCATAGTCAAATTTTCACTGCTCAAGAAAATATACCAGAAGTCTGTGCTTTGAAATTAGGTACAATAGACGAATGCAATCAGAATTTACGAACTGTTCCCAAACGTCATATTTTTCAGGACCCAGCTTTTTCTTGGTTGCTTGATGAATAAAGCTAAAAAGATAATATAAATTAAAGGAGTAAACAATGTCTAAGAAATTAACATTTCAAGAAATTATTTTGACTTTGCAACAATTTTGGAATGACCAAGGTTGTATGCTTATGCAGGCTTATGACAATGAAAAAGGTGCGGGGACGATGAGTCCTTACACTTTCCTTCGTGCTATCGGACCTGAGCCTTGGAATGCGGCTTATGTAGAGCCATCACGTCGTCCTGCTGACGGTCGTTACGGGGAAAACCCTAACCGTCTATACCAACATCACCAATTCCAAGTAGTGATGAAGCCTTCTCCATCAAATATCCAAGAGCTTTACCTTGAGTCTTTGGAAAAATTGGGTATCAATCCTTTGGAGCACGATATTCGTTTCGTTGAGGACAACTGGGAAAATCCTTCAACTGGTTCAGCTGGTCTTGGATGGGAAGTTTGGCTTGATGGGATGGAAATCACTCAGTTCACATATTTCCAACAAGTCGGTGGATTAGCAACTGGACCTGTGACTGCGGAAGTTACTTATGGTTTGGAACGCTTGGCTTCTTATATTCAGGAAGTTGATTCTGTCTATGATATCGAGTGGGCCGATGGTGTAAAATACGGAGAAATCTTCATCCAGCCTGAGTACGAGCACTCAAAATATTCGTTTGAAATTTCGGACCAAGAAATGTTGCTGGAAAACTTTGATAAGTTTGAAAAAGAAGCTGGTCGTGCCTTGGAAGAAGGCTTGGTTCACCCTGCATATGACTATGTTCTCAAATGTTCACATACCTTTAATCTGCTTGATGCGCGTGGTGCCGTATCTGTAACCGAGCGCGCAGGCTATATCGCTCGTATCCGTAACTTGGCCCGTGTCGTAGCCAAAACCTTTGTCGCAGAACGCAAACGCCTAGGCTACCCACTTTTGGATGAAGCAACACGAGCTAAACTCTTAGCAGAAGACGCAGAATAAAGAGAGTGACAAATTACGAAAATGGGCGAACAGAGTGAGCCCTGAGCCAGTTGCCGCAGTGATGAAGGTATCCTTAGTGAAGCTAAGGATACTAGGCAAAATTGGAAACTTTCGGCTCCAATTTTAGCAATGAAACAACGAAGTTGGTTGCTTGCGTGCCAATCACATAAGGCAAACTGGAAAATAAAAAGATATTTTTCGGAGAAAAAACATGACAAAAAACTTATTAGTAGAACTCGGTCTTGAAGAGTTACCAGCCTACGTAGTAACTCCAAGTGAAAAACAACTAGGTGAAAAAATGGCAGCCTTCCTCAAGGAAAATCGCCTGTCTTTTGAAGCCATTCAAACCTTCTCAACACCACGTCGTTTGGCTGTTCGTGTGACTGGACTTGCAGACAAACAGTCTGATTTGACAGAAGATTTCAAGGGACCAGCAAAGAAAATTGCCTTGGATAGTGATGGAAACTTCACCAAAGCAGCTCAAGGATTTGTCCGTGGGAAAGGCTTGACAGTTGAAGATATTGAATTCCGTGAAATCAAGGGTGAAGAATATGTCTATGTTACCAAGGAAGAAGTGGGGCAACCAGTTGAAGCCATTGTTCCAGGTGTAGTAGACGTCTTGAAGTCACTAACTTTCCCTGTCAGCATGCACTGGGCTAACAATACCTTTGAATACATCCGCCCTGTACACACTTTGACAGTTCTCTTGGACGAGCAAGAATTTGATTTGGATTTCCTTGATATCAAGGGCGATCGTGTGAGTCGCGGTCATCGTTTCTTGGGACAAGAAACCAAGATTCAGTTAGCATTGAGCTACGAAGAAGACCTTCGTAAACAATTTGTAATTGCGGATCCTCGTGAACGTGAGCAAATGATTGTTGATCAAATCAAAGCAATCGAAGCTGAACAAGGCGTACGCATCGAAATTGATGCTGACTTACTGAACGAAGTCTTGAACTTGGTTGAATACCCAACTGCCTTTATGGGAAGTTTTGACGCCAAATACCTTGAAGTTCCAGAAGAAGTTTTGGTGACTTCGATGAAAGAACACCAACGCTACTTCGTTGTCCGAGATCAAGATGGAAAACTCTTGCCAAACTTCATTTCAGTCCGTAACGGAAACGCAGAGCATTTGGAAAATGTTATCAAGGGTAATGAAAAAGTCTTAGTTGCTCGTTTGGAAGACGGTGAATTCTTCTGGCGTGAAGACCAAAAATTGATGATTTCTGATCTTGTTGAAAAATTGAACCATGTGACCTTCCATGAAAAGATTGGTTCCCTTCGTGAACACATGATTCGTACAGGTCAGATTGCCGTCCTTTTGGCGGAAAAAGCTGGTTTATCAGTGGATGAAACGATTGATCTTGCCCGCGCAGCATCCATTTACAAGTTTGACTTGTTGACAGGGATGGTTGGTGAGTTTGATGAACTCCAAGGAATTATGGGTGAGAAATATGCCCTTCTTGCTGGGGAAACTCCAGCAGTTGCGGCTGCCATTCGTGAACACTACATGCCTACATCAGCAGACGGAGCTCTCCCAGAGAGCAAGATTGGAGCCATTCTAGCCATTGCAGACAAATTGGATACGATTTTGAGTTTCTTCTCAGTGGGCTTGATTCCATCAGGTTCTAATGACCCTTATGCCCTTCGTCGTGCAACGCAAGGTGTAGTTCGTATTTTGGATGCTTTTGGTTGGCACATTGCTATGGATGAGTTGATTGATAGCCTTTATGCTTTGAAATTTGATAGTTTGACTTATGCAAATAAAGCAGAGGTCATGGACTTTATCAAGGCTCGTGTTGATAAGATGATGGGTTCAACTCCAAAAGACATTAAGGAGGCAGTCCTTGCAAGTTCGAACTTTGTTGTGGCGGATATGTTGGAAGCAGCAAGTGCTCTTGTAGAAGCAAGCAAAGAAGAAAACTTCAAATCGTCTGTCGAATCTCTCTCACGTGCTTTTAACTTGGCTGAGAAAGCCGAAGGATCTGAAACAGTTGATTCTGCTCTTTTTGAAAATGAAGAAGAGAAAGCCTTGGCGGAAGCAGTAGAGTCACTCGTTTTATCAGGGACTGCAAGTCAGCAATTAGAACAACTCTTTGCGCTTAGCCCAGTTATTGATGCTTTCTTTGAGAATACTATGGTAATGACCGATGATCAAGATATTCGTCAAAATCGATTGGCCATCTTGTCGCAATTAACCAAGAAAGCAGCTAAGCTTGCACGCTTTAACCAAATCAATACCAAGTAAAATCTGTTAAACGGATTAAATCTTATCATAAAGGAGATAAACATGGATCCTAAAAAAATTGATCGTATTAACGAGCTTGCTAAAAAGAAAAAAACAGAAGGCTTAACTTCTGCTGAAAAAGTGGAACAAGCTAAACTTCGTGAGGAGTACATCGAAGGCTATCGTCGTTCTGTTCGTCACCACATTGAAGGAATCAAAATTGTGGACGAGGAAGGAAATGATGTCACACCAGAAAAACTACGTCAGGTACAACGTGAAAAAGGTTTGCACGGCCGTAGTTTAGATGATCCTAACTCATAAAAAAACTGACTAGTAGTTTGTGCTGCTAGTCAGTTTCTTTATGCTATTAGAATAGCAGAGATTTAGAGGATAGAAAGTAATGTAAAAAATGAATAGGGAGATATTATTTTCTGTAGAATATGATACAATGAACATAGAGATTAGAATAAAGTGAAGGTTGGATTTATGCTAGATATGAATATGAATACTAATACCGATGAAGATTTAAGAGATGAGAAAGAGTATCTCAAGACAAATTTAGAAATCTGTTTTAACCTTATCTCACAAAATGAAGATATATTTAAAAATAAAGATACCTTCTTAGAGGAGTTTAGCCCTTGGCATAAGAAGAAAGAAGGGGGAGAAGAGATACTGGTAGATCAATTTGTAACTCAAGTTACAAGTGATATACCTGAAGATTTTTCTTGGTTGNATATTTTGAAAGAAGACAAGCAGTGGAAGAAAGCCAAATATAAAGAGGAAATCAAGGACAAAAGTAAATATGTAAATATGCGTTATCAAATTCCAACTCATTTTCATGGGGATATTGATAAAGCTATTCTTTTCCATTGTATGGAAAATCCTAGAGGTTATTTAGGAAGTTATACAGATAATCAAATTGATAAAGGTCTTGAGTGTGCAAACCTTAAAGATTATTATGGAAAAACTTATAAATTATTAAAAGAGGATAATAAAAAGACAATAAAAGAAATAGAAAT
>NZ_RJNY01000005.1:0-105298 GCF_003942795.1 Streptococcus mitis | reverse complement strand
AAGAGCATCTTTGGGTAGCTTTTCTCTATTTATTTGAATAACACTACCTAATGGCAGAATTTCTGTATAAATTTTATCAATTAATCCAAGTAAACGCACAAACTCAGATCTTGAAAAAAGTTGAGTTTCCCCAAGACGAGTGATGATAACCTCTCCCTTATTAAATCGAAAATCAATACTTGCTCCAATTGTTGGATTGTACTCATAACTCATATCACTCTGAGACAAATTTAAAACCAATGTTCTAAATAAATCCGGTCTATAAATAATAGCTTTAGCGATTTGATCGATGAGTGAATTTGGCTTAAAACCAAGATAGGACTCTGTAAAATACTGCGCCCATAACATTTCTTGTGAAATCATCTTATCCTCCTCTAAAACCTGCAGCCCCAGCAGCATCATCAGACACTTTATTCGCTACAGCCCTAGACATATTTCGTGTCTGATCTATTGAATTGCTTTTAAATGTTTTTATCGAACTGTTTAACTCATCTATCATCGTATTAATTTTAAGGAAAGGTTGTAAGTCATTCTCGCTCAAGGTAGGTTTTGAAAGATCGGACAAAGCATCAATTGATGAAGAATATGAAACAACATCAACAGACCAAATATTATAATCTAATTTTATTTCTCCCATAACTCTCCCCCTTAATCTTCATTTTGACTTTGAAGATAAATATAAGTATTTAGTGATTGGCTAGCGTAATTCATACCAATTGCTAAATTAGAAGCTTCAGCCGTATAGGTTGAGATTTTTTGGTCAATCAAATCAATATTATTCTGGGTATTCTCCAACCATTGGGAAATCGACCCTTTTAGCGTCTCTATTTTATTATTAAAATCATCTCTTCTATTTCCAGCAAAATTAGAAGTAGCTTTTGCCTTTATCAAATCGTATTGAGACAATTGTTCTGAAATTGCGCTTTTCTTGCTCTGTATTTTACTCTTATTCTGTTTTAGAATACTAATTTTATTTAATATATCCGCTCTTTCACTAGACATTGTTGAAATCTGTTGTCGTAAAGAGTAAATCTCATAACTGTAATCACGAGACATAGCTATATCTCCTTTGTTTTTTATCAACTTATGTTAAATATTCTATCCATTATCTGTAACCAATCGTAAACGATAACCTATTCTACCCACAAAAAAGTTTGTCTCATCCTCTGCTACAACTGGTTCACTGAAGCTCGTTTGTACTTTTGAAATATTTTGATCTTTGAACCTTGTTCCAACACATCCAGCGGGAACATTGCTCTTTAAGACCTTGTCAACATCTAAGTAGCCTACACTAATAGCTTGTTGTTCTCCCATAAATACAAAATGAATGTGAACTTTCCCGCTATTTCTAACAATCTTTTTAAATACATCCTCGGTTATTTTCATATTTAATAAAGCCCCTAGCATATGCGCTTCTGGGATAAATACGTACATCATTGAAGCCTCTTTACCATTGTGACGGCTTTCAATTTCTCCTTGAATATCATTAAAGAAACTAGGTATATTATCTCTATCAATAATTTTATCAAATACTTCTGTTTTTTTGTAACTATTGTTGGTATTTAATAATATTTTTTCAATATTTACTAATTTGTTCAGACCTGGTATCAAACTATTTTCACAATATTCCAGTTGTTGCGGGGTATCATATAAGAATTCAAAATAACCATCTCTATCGGGAACAAACCCTTGAGGATCCGTTGTTTCTTTATCAAACCCTATTGGTAATTCCCCTCTCGACCACATCTCAAGTACTTTAGGATGATTACTAAAGTGTGTAAGCGTTACTTCATTTGGCAACATTGGGATTGGTTCTGGGCAAACTCCTGTCCAGCTTCTTGCAATCAACTTGACTTCTTCTTCCAAGTTATACAGGCGCTCAATGTCCCCTTCTCCACTTATCGGGAGATAAACCTGAATGGCATAAGGGATGTCTTCTTTCAACTGGGCACGGCCAAAAATTTCTTGCTGAATTAAAGCATCACGTCCGATAATTTCCTTAGAAGCTCCTTCATCAACTAGGTAAAAGGCCAAGCGCGAGGTGATATTGCTTGACATACTGATTTTAAGGCTATTTGAGCGGAGTGCTGTCAAAATCACATAGCATCCAAGACTCGCTCCTTCACGTAGGAGGCGGTTAATCGTACTTTCAATGGCTTCTTCTAGTGGTGTGTCTTTTATAGTATCAAAGCCGTCAAAAATAGTAAGGATAGCAGGGAGTTTCTCACCTGATTTTTGTTCGTATTGAGAAAGACTTGCTACATTATAGAGGGCAAATTTCTCCTTGCGAATCTTCAACTCTTGGTCAATACGTTTTAAAAACTTAACCAGTTTTTCTTCTTCATCAAACCTTGTCAAATCAACCACATGTGGTAAATCTTTTAGTGGCAAGAGTCCATTTGTCCCAAAGTCAAATAAATTGATTTGTACTTGTTCTGGAGTATTTAAACGAGCGAGATTTAACACTAGAGTTTGAAGAGCTAGGGATTTCCCAAAACCAGGTGAACCATAGAAAACTGTATGCCCCATTTTTTCCAAATCAAAATGATAATCCTTTTGACGTTGCTCTGTCGGAATATCCATTCGAGCAAAGGGAACGGCCAATACTTTTTCGTCGGTCCAGTGAATATCTGTTTGTGGGGATATGATGGCTGTCTCTAGTGGTTCTAACCACGGTTTATCTGGCAGGTTGAGGGGAACAGTCTTGCTCACTCTTGCTATGTAGTTTACAACAGCTGAGAGTTCCGTGATTTCTTCCGTCTGATCAGCAGTATAATTTTCGTCCTTAGATAGGTCATCAGATAGCAATTCATATTGTCCTAGGTCATTTATCAACCAGATTCGTTCATCAACAGCTTCTTGAACTCCCTCTGTTTGTGGGGCATACTGCGCACCACTCCATGCAGACTGGAACAATTCATAGATTTCGTTGTTTCCTACTTGTAAGTAAGCACGCCCTGGTTCAGTAATGCTCGCCGCATCTGGTGTTTTAATAATTTCATTTGAATCAGACTCATCTGACACTTTCAAAGCTAGTTTGAAACGCGAGTTTGACCATATTTGATCATTCACGACACCTGATGGCTTTTGTGTAGCAAGAATTAGATGGACTCCAAGCGAACGTCCAATACGGGCTGTCGAAACCAGCTCTGTCATAAATTCTGGTTCATGTTCTTTCAATTCAGCAAACTCGTCACTAATAAGGAAGAGATGAGGTAATGGTTTGTCTGGATAGCCTGATTTGTCAGTAGATTTTTGCCCTTCCTTATATAATTTAGTGTATCCATTAATATGGTTGACACCAAATTGATTAAATAGTCGTTGGCGTTTTTGTAACTCTGCTTTGATAGAAGCTAGGGCACGCGCACTAGCCGCGCCATCTAAGTTAGTAATAGACCCAAGCATATGTGGTAGATCTTTGAAAAGATTCGCCATCCCTCCACCCTTGAAGTCAATCGTAAGAAATCCAACATCCTCTGGACTAAAATTTACAGCCATGGATAATATATACGACTGAAGAATCTCCGATTTACCTGAACCAGTAGTTCCTGCTACAAGACCATGCGGTCCATGTGCACGTTCATGTAAGTTGAGTTCCACCTGGTCATCTTTCCCACGCAATCCTAATGGCACTGCTAACGTTTTAAAAGTATCCGCTTTGGACCATCTAGTTGCAACCTGTAACTCTTCAACTTCTCTGACTTGATAGAGTTCCAAAAAAGTGACAGATTTAGGAATCGTGTTCTTCTCCACTTCCATGTGTTTTAGATTTGCTAAAGTACGGATAGAATCTTCATAGCAATCCAACAGCGGGTGGGGAATAAAGGTTTGTGCACTATAGGATCCTTCATCATTAATGATTTGACCTAGATTTTGATTCTTATATTCAATCAGAGTTGTGATAGTTTCTGGCAAAAGACGACGCGCCTCTTTCACCCAAATAACAGTCACACCTAACTCTGTCAAATCCTTGGCTAGATACTCATTCAAACTATGGCCAAGTAAATGGGAGTCATCCATAATCGTTAAGACATAATGAGGTTTAAAGCGTGCATCTTTTTCCCCCATTTCACGTTTAATTTGAGAACGTTTTTGAATGATACGATAAAGCGAATTTAGAACAGCATCACGACTTCTGGCATCATGAACAAAACCACGAATATTTCGCTCCTGCATATTAAAATGTGGGAGAAAGCGCCACTCAGACCAATCCTTCTCATATCTCTGTTCTTGAACAAGATTGATAAAATTAACATCTAAGTAGCTATGGAACATTGCCATCTGTAAAAGCATATTATACACAGCTGTCCTAGTTACTTCACTGTTTCCTACAAGACCAACTGTCGCTTCAAAGATATTAACCGTGATCGGAACTTTCTTTTGCAAACTGTAGTCTTGCAAGACTGTTCGAGCAAACTGCGATATTTCATCTTTACTTTGCTCATCAAAATTTGTTTGCAACTCTAGCTGACTTAACTTATCTCCTAATCCTAAGGACACCTGTAAGAAATCTTCATTATAGTCCATCCGCTCATAAATTCTAGAATCATAATCTGCAATCAGTTCAGTAATGGTCGATATTGACGGTTGATTGTAATGTAAAATCTTAGTTTCTTCTTTGTAGTATCTTTCTAAGTCGGATACTTGTTTTAATAAATATGCTTCGTAGTCTTGGATACGATTTTTTTCCTGCTCTTTGGTATCCTTTCTCTCCTCAAAATACTGACTCATAGTTGTCGCTGCCGTCAGGAGGCTAAAACCACCCATCCCTAGCATCATTACAGGATTCCCTTTTGTCCAAATTGAACTCAATGCAGTCAAAGTAAACATTCCTAAAGCTGGAACAATTGCTCGGATGAGCGAGTTTTTGGGTGGCTTTATCGGCTGTGGAGGTTGATTGATAATGATTTTCCCACTATGGATAATAGGGTTGACTCTCGGACTCCTTCTATACTCTGGAAAATCCATCGGATACTCATTATTTTTTTCTTGTATCAGAATTTGACTCTTATTCAATTGTGGTTCTTCAAAAAGACATCCAATCTTCCACTGGTTTTTTCTTTTTTCTATAAAATAGTTAGAAACCTTCATTCGGTTTCCCACTTCAAACGGATAAAGCCCTTCCTCTTTGATAAGACGGTTATTTAGATAAACCGGAGATTCCCCAAGTGTAACCTGTACTTGATTATTTGAGAAAAAAAGTTGGTTTGAAATTGACCAACTAATGTCAGCTGATTCTTTCTTGCTACAAATAAATCGTTGTGGCGGAAAAATATAAGTGACAAAAATATCCTCTTCAGGAACCAGTAAGGTTACAGTTTCTTTATCAAAGGTCGATTTTCCTCTTTCTAATTCCTTACCGTTTCGATAGACTCTTCTGCCTTCTACTGTATACTCGTTAGTCCCTACTCTTACCTCTTGTCCTTCAAACAAATCAATTTTTTCCAATTTTTCTTGTTCAATCAACAAGGTATAAAGAGGTTTATGAAGTTCTCCTAATTGGTCTCCCAGTTGATGATCATATTCTAGCTTTTTTACCTTCATTTATCGCTCACTCTTTTCTTTTGTTTGGTTGTCCTTAGGAGTTGTTGTCTCAGTAGATGCTTTTGTGTCACTACTATTTGTAGTCGCTTCTCCAATCTCAGCAGAAAGTTCTTTTATTTTCTTTTCATATTCTTCAAGTTTCTTTTGTTTTTCAGAACCGTTCATATTGATATCTGCTTTAACTGATTCATATAGATTTGTATAAGCGTGTAAAATCAATTGTGTGTCCCCGATATTTTGTGCCACATCTAGAGCTTTTTCAAATTTTCCACGTCCAAGATAAATCCAGTAATAGAAAATTGTATCATCTGTTGATTCTGTAATCGTATTTAAAATAACTTCCTTTTGCTTATCGCTCAAACTATCTAAACGGACATAGCTTGCTGCTAAGATATACTTAGCTTCTTTTGGCAATGATTCTGCACCATAATTTTTTAATGATTCAACTGTTTCAGAATAGTCTTTTCGCATGAAATTTGATTGGGCCATAATGACTGATGATTTTAGGGGGCCGTCTTTAAACATAGACTTATAAGTGGCAAAACTTAAAATGACTGTGGTTGTAGCAAGCAAGGCTCCCCCTATTAACAAAGCCTTCCATTTTTTCTTGTTAACCAACAAATTAGATTTTGAACTCTCTTCTGATAATTTTGCATACTTTTCTGCAATATATTTATTAACATCAGCTACACTCTCTAAGGGACTAATATCCTGTGCCACCTTTTCCTTTATTGCATCAATCCCATGGATGACTAAGTCAAAATCTACCTTGGGTAGTAAAATGGAAATCATTAAAGCTTTATAAGATTCTAAATAGAATTCAGAACTATGCTGTTGAGGTGCAAGTAATTTTTCGATTCCATAATGTAACATTTGTACATTACTCCCAAAAACAATGATGTTTTCAGGATGAATATACGGAATTTTATAATCATTTTCAGAATGAACTAATACCGACATGCTTTGTGCCAAACTAAAACGCTCAAGCTCCGTAGTTCTGTCTAAAATTTCTTCTTTAACAGTTTTAAAATACTCTGGAATAATATAATGCAAAGAAAGAACTCCATCTTTCTGCACTATTTCTACTGGACAATATTCTTTAATCAATTCAAGTTGTTCTCTATGGTAACCTGATGAAGAAATTTGAACTGATATTTGGTTGTCTTCTCTCACAAATTGTAGTTGATCTGCTTCAAACATTTTTTTCTCCTATGATACATCTTCAATCTCTATATAATCCCCATCACTAACTGGATAAGCAGCCAAGATATCCGTTGTCTCGATATGAATTTGTTTATTTCTAACTTTGAAACAAAACGAACTATTTAGAGGTAAATTCAACTGTTCTCTAACTTTGGTATCTTTTAATAATTCTTCTAATCTTAACCAAGTAAGAGCTTTTGAAACTCGAATATCTATTTGTTTTGCTCTATACTCTAGAGTTAACTTTATTTTTCCGTAATCCATGCCATTTCCTTCCTAGATAGACTCCCAACAAAACCATAAACAGCAAGAAAAAGCTTGTCAATACACTTCCCATCCAATCCTTAAAAATTGAATAGTCACTTTGTTTAAAAGAGGGTTTCTCCTCTACAGTGTATTGATTAAACAATGATGTTTTAACGACAGTAGTTTCTAAACGATAAATAGAATGATTTTCACTATCGGTAAATATAGTCTTCTCTGCCCCCTGTAACAGTTCGTTCGTCGTTTGAGTTCTCTGATCCACAACCTTTTGGGTACGATTTAAAAATAAATTTGGAGCATATTTGGATTCTATCCTATTTTTGACCGTTTCCTGTGTACTATTTGTAATGATATCTGTATCAAGTTTTAAGCTACCATCGTCTGCATAAACTAGCACAGGAAATACGATACAAAGAATTAAAAGGTACTTTTTAATTTTCTTCATCATGATATAAAAATAAGCGTCAAGTTTCCCTGACGCTCCTCAAAATTAACTACAAACCAAAGCTTTGTGCATCTTGTTGGTCACGTTCAGCTACTGTTTGAGCATAGTTGTTCAATTGTTGGTTGATGCTCACCAGAAGCTCCTCGAATTTTTGAACATGTGTATACAACTGGTTATATTGCTCAAGGTAAGCATTAAATGCTTGCCCTTTCCATTGTGATGCCATTTCTCCATTTGTTCGATTAACGGTTTGTACCGCTTGTTCAATTTGATCTTTAGCGCTAAGATAAATTGCCGCCTGAGATTGTAACTGTTCTGGAGTTAAACTAATTGCTGACATAAGGATTCTCCTTTTAAATTTTTTCCTACTTTAGTTTATCATATATTTTAGTGTTTGTCTATCAGTTACACACTCGTAATACAAATTTATCAAAAAAAGTATCTGCAAAAACATTTAGATAGAAAGAAACCTGTATTCAAAGTTTTCATACGCCCTAAAATGTTAAATCAAGTGCACATTTTCCTCATAGAAAACTTCATATTCTCATTTCATAGTATGTTGAATTAAAGTATCAATTATGATTTTCTTATTACTATAAGAAGAAACTAAAATAATTCTGGTATATTTTATCTGAATCATGTGTAATTACGGCCTGTTTTTCAGTATATAATTACTTCTTTAAGATAAGAATATTCTATGGCCAAATTTTGTCTAATTAATTTAGAAATCATTAACAAGGGGGATATTATGGCTGAAAGAATAATACATCAAGCTGATCTTCGAGCTATCGAGAACAACTTGCGCTCTATCCATGAAGGATTGCGAACAATTGGTTTTCATACTTAAGTTTTGTCCCAGCTTTATCCTTTTGATATTCCTTTTGAAGCTCATGAAGTTCTAGTCTCTCATGATTGTAAATACAGTATTGAAATTTGTTTTTTGCAAACATAATAATCCTTTCTAGTTATCAACAATTAAATCTTGTTTAAAAAATCTGAAATGTGTAGTTATCTAAAACCAACATCTAATTTTCTTAAACAACACAAAAACGCTCTAGACAATATGAACTGGTCTTTTGAGTATTATTAATTGTCTGTTTCTACGAATCGTCCTAGGATGTGGACATTTTCGGATACAGAGACAAAGGCTGTCGGATCAACTTGTTTCATGATGTGTTTAAAATCATTAAACTCTGCTCGTGTGATAACTGTAATCAAGACTGCTTTTCTCTCATGATTATAGGTTCCTTCTGCATCGTGGATCATGGTTGCTCCACGGTGCAATTTTTTATGGATTTTTGCGATTACCTTGTCAGGATTATTGGTCACAATCATGGCCTGCATGCGTTTCTGCTTGGTAAAGACCGCGTCTGTCACACGGCTCGATACAAAAATGGTAATCATAGAGTAAAGGGCGTATTTCCAACCAAAGGTCAGACCTGCTATCAGCATAATCATCCCATTTACCAAGAAAGAAATACTGCCGACATTCTTACCCGTTTTCTTTCGAATGGTGAGACTGACGATATCTGTACCTCCGCTAGAAATATTGTTACGGAGTGCAAAACCAATCCCCAAGCCCATGACAACACCCCCAAAAAGAGCATTGATGATGGGATCCTCTGTCAAGGTCACAACTGGCACAAGCTGGATAAAGAGGGAACTCATGGATACTGTGATAAAGGTAAAGATTGTAAACTTATGCCCAATCTGATACCAAGCCAAAATCATCAACGGAAAATTGATAGCATAAAAGGTTAGCGATATCGGAATGTAAAAGCCAAACCAGTGATGACTCAAGGCAGAGATAATCTGTGCCAAACCCGTCGCACCACTGGAGTAAACGTGTCCTGGTTGAAAAAAGAAATTGACTGCTACTGCTGACAAAAAGCCATAAACCAGAGAAGCCGATACTTTCTCATCATATTTTTCCCGAGAGATACTTTGTAAAACTCGTAAGATTTTTATCTGATAAGCAAAGCGGCGCAGATAATAGCGCCACCGCTTAATTCGTTTTGCTTGTTTCATCTTCTTCTACTTGTAAGCTGAGTTCCTCTAGTTGTTTGAGAGCGACTGTTGATGGAGCTTGAGTCATTGGGTCGGTTGCCTTGTTGTTCTTAGGAAAGGCAATGACTTCACGGATGTTTTCTTCTCCTGCAAGCAACATGACAAAACGGTCAAGTCCAATAGCCAAACCACCGTGTGGTGGGAAACCATAGTCCATGGCTTCAAGAAGGAAGCCAAACTGGTCATTTGCTTCTTCAGCTGAGAAACCAAGAGCCTTGAACATGCGTTCTTGAAGGTCTTTTTGGTTGATACGAAGACTACCACCACCAAGCTCATAACCGTTCAAGACGATATCGTAAGCAATGGCACGAACCTTAGCCAAATCACCTTCTAATTCGTGAGCTGTTTCTTCCTGTGGAAGAGTAAATGGATGGTGGGCACTCATGTAGCGACCTTCTTCTTCAGACCATTCAAACATTGGCCAGTCAACTACCCAAAGGAAGTTGAATTGATCGTTATCAATCAAGCCAAGCTCTTTGGCGATACGGCCACGAAGGGCACCAAGGGTTGCATTGGCTACTTCAAGCGTATCCGCCACAAAGAGAACCAAATCCTTATCTTCAAGACCAAGCGCTGCTGTCAATTCTGCTTGGATACCAGTCAAGAATTTGGCAACTGGTCCGTTTAATTCTCCATCAACCACCTTGACCCAAGCAAGACCTTTGGCACCATATTGTTTGGCTACTTCGGTCATCTTGTCGATGTCTTTACGTGAGTAGTTATCTGCTGCTCCTTTGACCACAATGGCTTTAACGGCAGGCGCTTCTGAGAAGACTTTAAAATCAACACCCTTGACCACTTCTGTCAAGTCCTGAAGCAACATGTCAAAACGGGTATCAGGTTTGTCAGAACCGTAAAGAGCCATCGCGTCATCATACTTCATACGAGGGAATGGAAGCGTCACGTCAATGCCTTTGGTTTCTTTCATCACGCGCGCAATCAAACCTTCTGTGATATCTTGGATTTCTTGCTCCGTAAGGAAAGACGTTTCCAAGTCGACCTGGGTAAACTCAGGCTGACGGTCACCACGCAGGTCCTCGTCACGGAAACATTTGACGATTTGGTAATAGCGGTCAAAACCAGCATTCATCAAGAGTTGCTTGGTAATCTGTGGACTTTGAGGAAGAGCGTAGAAATGCCCTTTATTGACACGAGATGGTACCAAATAGTCACGCGCCCCTTCTGGCGTTGACTTCGAAAGGAATGGCGTCTCCACATCGATAAATTCCAACTCATCCAAGTAGTTACGGATAGAGTGGGTCACTTTAGCACGAAGTTTAAGGTTTTCTAGCATTTCTGGACGACGAAGGTCAAGGTAACGGTAACGCAAACGCGTATCGTCATTGGCCTCAATACCATCCTTAATCTCAAATGGGGTTGTTTTAGCAGTATTAAGCACTGTAAGAGCTGTCACGTTCAACTCAACTGCACCCGTTGGCAATTTATCATTGGCTTGCTCACGCGCTACGACTTGTCCAGTCACCTCAATGACAAATTCGCTACGAAGGCTTTCAGCTGTTGCCATGACCTCTGCAGATACTTTTTCAGGGTTGATAACCAACTGCATGATCCCTTCACGGTCACGAAGGTCGATAAAGATCAAACCACCAAGGTCACGACGACGGCCAACCCAGCCTTTCAAGGTCATTTCTTGTCCGATGTGTTCCTCACGAACACGACCAGCATACATACTACGTTTCATTGTTTCTCTCCTCTTTTATTCTGTTACTATTTTACCATAAAAGCGCAGGCTCTTCATGAAAATCAGCAGAAAAGTTTGATTGTCTTTAGAAATCAAAACGAACAGACAAAAAATCCGATGAAAACGTCATCGGATTCTCTGATTATGATTCTTAACCTTTTTTACGCTTTTCAGCAATCTCAGCTGCCTTTTTAGGTAGAACAATCTCCGTCGCATAAGCCGAAGCAAAACGCAAGACACCTGCAATAGGCGCAAAGACAACTGCTAGATAGTTGTAAAAGAAATCACCTTTAAAGGCATAGGCAAGTGCCCCGATGATAAAGAAGAGAACGACCGCCTGTATCACTGCTAATAAAATTACTCGTTTCATGTGACCTCCTGACTCTATTATAGCATGAGTATCATCAAAAAGCCGATTAAATTATTCAAAGCGTGGAGAGAAATGCTATAAAGAAGGCCTTTTCGGTTCACATAAGCCAGTCCCAAACTCAATCCCAGACTAGCATAAACTAAAAACTGTTGCAAAGTCCCTGGAAAATGAATCAAGGCAAAAAGCACACTCGATACGAGGAGAAACAGAGCTGTCTGTTTGCTGTTGTTTTGCTTAGGAAAGAGATAGCGCGCTAACATCCCTCTAAAGATGAGTTCTTCCGTTAGAGGAGCAAAGACCACTACCATAAAGAAACCAAAGACAGGCTGAGCAACTGTCAGTTGTGATACGATTTGTTGATTGACTGACGGATCATCCGGCAAAAAGAACTGGGCTGTAATCGCCACTAGCAAAACCAGGGTTGGCAACCAGATATAACGATTAAAAGCTGTTGTCTGGATGCTAACCTTTTCTGTCTGATACCATCTGTAAACTCCATAAACATAGGCCCCTGACAGGACGATATAGAGTGGCAAGACTCCAAAGATTGAAGCCCCTAGTCCAAGAGCTGACAGCGCCGTACTCTGAACCAAACCATAGCCAAAGAAAAAGGATAGGACAGCTAGAAAAAACCAGCCAAGATTTTTAAGTAGTTTCATAAAAGACTCCTATTGAAATGAAGACTTAGCATTGTTATTCACATCATCTTGATAAAAATGTGGAATACAGTCGCAACTAAAAGGGCTAATCAGCGAATTCCTCTTGCAAAAATAGAAACGGTAGTAATGGTTTTATAAAGATATTTTGGAGCAAGCAAGAGCAATGTTGATCCTAGGAAAAAGAGAGTCAGGAGTAAGGTCCTGACCAGTTTATCTGTCATTAAAATCCTAGTTTTTCAAAGACTTGAGAGAAGTTTTGGCTGATGGTCTCAAGGGACACTTGCACTTCTTCTCGTATTTGGTTGTTCTTAACCGTCACTTGTCCGCTTTCGACTTCGCTCTCTCCTAGCGTGATGAGGGTCTTAGCCGCAAAGACATCGGCTGACTTGAACTGAGCTTTGAGCTTCCGGTTGAGGTAGTCACGCTCTGCTTTGAAGCCTTGTTGGCGAAGGGCTTGTACCAATTCCAAGGCCTTGACATTTGCTCCTTCACCCAAGACTGCGATATAGACATCTAGGGCGTTTTCAATAGGAAGGGCCACACCTTGCTTTTCAAGGATAAGAAGCAGGCGCTCTACACCAAGTCCAAATCCAAATCCAGCAGTTTCAGGACCACCAAAGTAGGCAACCAAACCATCGTAGCGACCACCCGCACAGACCGTCAAGTTATTGCCCTCGATCTCAGTGATAAACTCGAAAATGGTGTGGTTGTAGTAGTCCAGACCACGCACCATATTGGTATCGATGATATAGTCTACACCCAGATTTTCCAACATCTGACGGACAGCATCAAAATGGGCTTGGCTTTCTTCATCAAGGAAGTCCAAGATAGAAGGTGCATTCTCCACTGCCACCTTGTCTTCTTTTTCCTTAGAGTCCAAGACACGGAGAGGATTTTCCTCCAAACGACGTTGGCTATCCTTAGACAAGGTCTCCTTGAGTGGTGTCAAATAGTCAATCAAAGCCTGACGATAGGCTGCACGGCTCTCAGGATTTCCAAGAGTGTTGAGGTGCAATTTAACACCTTGAATGCCGATTTCTTTCAAGAAATGAGCTGCCATAGCGATGGTTTCCACATCGGTAGCTGGATTGCTAGAGCCAAAACACTCAACACCAATCTGGTGGAACTGGCGCAAACGACCTGCCTGTGGACGCTCATAACGGAACATAGGGCCCATGTAATAGAATTTACTTGGCTTTTGCACTTCTGGTGCGAAGAGTTTATTTTCCACATAAGAGCGGACAACGGGCGCAGTTCCTTCTGGACGGAGAGTAATATGGCGGTCACCCTTGTCATAAAAATCGTACATTTCCTTGGTTACGATATCGGTCGTATCTCCGACAGAGCGGCTGATGACCTCGTAATGCTCAAAAATAGGCGTGCGCACTTCTGCATAGTTATAGCGCTTGAAAATTTCACGGGCAAAGCCCTCAACGTACTGCCATTTAGCAGACTCAGCAGGTAAAATATCCTGCGTTCCTTTTGGTTTTTGTAATTTCATAGGGAATCCTCTTTAAACTTAATAGTCTTATTTTACCATAAATAAAGCGATTAAAACAGTGAGAGGAGAAAATCTCAAGAGAGTCTTTTCAGAAAATTCATCAAAAACTTGCTAAATTGTCAGAATTATGAGAAAATAGAGGATATTTATCACGTGGAGGGACTGTTATGAGAGACGATATCAAAATCAATGACCGCGCTTTGGCCTTGCAAGATCAAATTATCGATAAACTAGAGAAGATTTTTGATACAGATGTGGAATTGGATGTTTACAATCTAGGGCTGATTTATGAAATCAATCTGGACGAAACGGGTCTCTGCAAGATTGTCATGACCTTCACTGACACTGCCTGTGATTGCGCCGAAAGCCTGCCTATCGAAATCGTCGCAGGTCTAAAACAAATCGAGGGTATCGAAGATGTCAAGGTTGAAGTGACCTGGTCGCCTGCCTGGAAGATTACACGAATTAGTCGCTACGGCCGCATTGCCCTTGGACTGCCACCTCGTTAAGCAGGCAAATCACTTTTGAAGATGAAAAGAAGCAAGCCGAAAATGGCTTGCTTTTTGAGTTTATCTTTTACCTGACTTGTCCATATTCCAGAAGTCTGTCACAGCTCCGCGAGAAGCGGATGATACGATGTGGGCATATTTACCGAGGACACCACGGCTGTAAAGTGGTGGTAAGGTTGTTTCTGCCTTGCGTTTTTCAAGTTCTTCTTCGGATACGGCCATGGAAATTTCTTTGGTATCTTGGTCAACCGTAACGATATCACCTGTACGGAGGTAGGCAATCGGTCCACCATCCTGAGCTTCAGGAGCGATATGTCCGACAACCAGACCATAAGTACCACCAGAGAAACGGCCATCCGTCAAGAGAGCAACCTTGTCTCCTTGACCTTTACCAACAATCATGGATGAAAGGGACAGCATCTCAGGCATACCAGGACCACCCTTAGGTCCCACGAAACGAACAACGACTACATCGCCATCAACGATTTCATCTGTCAGAACGGCCTGAATAGCATCTTCTTCTGAGTCAAAGACCTTAGCTGGTCCAACGTGACGACGCACTTTAACACCTGATACCTTGGCAACCGCACCGTCAGGGGCAAGATTCCCGTTCAAGATGATAAGCGGACCGTCTGCACGTTTTGGATTTTCAAGTGGCATGATGACTTTTTGACCTGGAGTAAGATCTGCAAAATCAGCTAAGTTCTCAGCAACTGTCTTACCAGTACATGTGATACGGTCTCCGTGAAGGAAACCATTCGCCAAGAGATATTTCATAACCGCAGGCACACCACCGACTTCATAGAGGTCTTGGAAGACATACTGACCAGATGGTTTCAAGTCGGCCAGGTGAGGCACACGTTCTTGGATTGTATTGAAATCCTCAAGTGACAAGTCAACATTTGCGGCGTGGGCAATGGCAAGCAAGTGAAGAGTGGCATTTGTAGAACCACCGAGAGCCATGGTTACAGTGATGGCATCTTCAAAAGCTTCACGAGTCAAGATATCAGATGGTTTGAGACCAAGCTCCAGCATCTTAACAACAGCACGTCCTGCTGCTTCGATATCTTCTTTCTTATCAGCTGATTCAGCTGGGTGAGATGAAGAGCCTGGCAAGCTCATCCCTAGAACTTCGATAGCAGTCGCCATGGTATTAGCTGTGTACATACCACCACAACCACCAGGGCCAGGACAGGCATTACATTCAAGACGTTTCACGTCCTCAGCTGTCATGTCACCGTGGTTCCATTTTCCGATTCCCTCAAAGACAGAAACCAAGTCAATGTCTTTGCCATCAAGATTTCCCGGTGCAATGGTTCCACCATAGGCGAAAATAGCTGGAATATCCATATTGGCAATGGCAATCATAGAACCAGGCATGTTCTTGTCACAGCCACCGATAGCAACGAAGGCATCCACGTTGTGACCACCCATCGCAGCCTCAATAGAGTCCGCAATGATATCACGAGATGTCAAAGAGAAGCGCATGCCAGGCGTTCCCATGGCAATCCCGTCCGCTACGGTAATGGTTCCAAACTGTACAGGCCAAGCACCTGCCGATTTGATACCCTCTTTAGCCAATTTTCCGAAATCATGCAAGTGGATGTTACATGGTGTATTTTCCGCCCAAGTCGAAATCACTCCCACAATCGGTGTTTCAAAATCCTTATCTGTCATACCAGTCGCTCGAAGCATAGCACGGTTTGGTGATTTAACCATGCTGTCATAAATGCTACTGCGGTGACGTTTATCTAATTCAGTCATCTTATCCCTCCCATTTCAGTTTTTACCATTATAGCACATTTTAAAGGCAATGAACAGAATAAAATTCTTGAATTTTCAGAAAATTCCGATTAAAAACTTCTAATTTTTTCATCTTTTTTTGTCAAGTAACTTTACTTTACAAAAAAAATGTGTTATCCTAGTATGGTTGATGAAAATCAGTAGATTGAATCGAATTTAAATACCTAAAGGAGAAAAGAAAATGGCAGTACCTGCACGTCGCACCTCAAAAGCGAAGAAAAACAAACGTCGTACACACTACAAAGTAACAGCTCCATCTGTAAACTTTGACGAGACTACTGGAGATTACTCACGTTCTCACCGCGTATCACTTAAAGGATACTACAAAGGACGTAAGATCGCTAAAGCTGCATCAGCTGAATAATAGAAGGGAGATACCATGCGCGTAAATATCACACTTGAACACAAAGAATCTGGTGAACGCTTGTACCTTACTTCTAAAAACAAACGTAACACTCCAGACCGTCTTCAATTGAAGAAATACTCACCAAAACTTCGCAAACACGTTGTGTTTACAGAAGTTAAATAAGCATACCTAGCTCAAAACGCCTTACTGGGCGTTTTTTGCTTTATTGGTTAGCGATCTATAACTTTTCAGGAGAGATTTATGGCATTTTATCTTTGGATGTTCCCTCTACTCTTTATCTTTCACGATATGGAAGAAATTATCGGTCTTGTCCCTTGGATTCATCTCAACGAAACCTTGCTGGCTCAAAAGGCTCCAGCTATTCTCAAGATTCACAAAGGAATTACAACAGAGGGATTTGCCCTTGCTGTTTTTGAAGAATTTTTCCTTGTCTTATCCATCACTTTATTAGCGTATTTTACTCAATCTAGAGCGCTCGAATTAGTTTGGTTAGGAGGATTTGTGGCCTTTGCACTCCATCTCTTGCTCCATATTGGACAATCAATTCTTCTCCGTAAGTATATCCCTGCTCTCATCACTTCTATCCTTTGTTTTCCTGTCAGTGGTTATTTGATTACAGACATCGTGCATTTGTGGCAGGTTTCGACTAGCGAATTTTTCCTATTTTCACTGGTCGGTTCAGGCATCGTCGTCATCAATCTCCTCTTTGCTCTCTGGCTCGGGAAAAAGTATTCCGCCCGGCTTGCCCATTGCCATTAACAAAAGAATCTGAGACAAAATGGTTCTCAAATTCTTAGTTATAAAAGAGAATAGGCGGAACCGCCGAATGTCGCCCCCACTAGCTAAGTAGCGCGTTGGTAATAGATATTTTGTGTCCTACTATATAGATATACTTTCATGCCACTAATTCTTGTTATTACATAGAGACAAACAAATTAATTATTCCAAGCGATTCCTGATAATTTTACTATATTACAAAGATAATACAGTAGTCGTTTTAACATCGAGATGAATTTTTCCTGTTACCTAATAGTATCCTTTTAGGTTAATTACCAATTATTTATGAAATTCTCTGTATGCCATATGTTACTGTTCTATACATAATTAGTCTTTTATAACTGATACGGAACCATTTGAGCTAATTGCTCGACAACAGTCTGTATAAACTTCGATAAAATCATATCCTCCATGTAAAGCAATGCTTTTGGCTTTATCGAGTCCACCAGGTAATATCTCTCCTAGTTTATAATGCTCAATGATTTCTCCAACTAAGTCTAGGGTGTGCGCTTCGTAAGGTGTTCCTAAATAACATTTTGCTACAAAACCTAGGAGAATTCCATTAATATCCACATCTGGGAATTCCGACTTGATTGTATTAATAATTTCATTTACTTCCTTTTTATTATGAACATGTCCTCCTGCATCTAGTTGATGAATAGCATCCATATATTCTTTAGACCGTGATTTTCTTAGAAGCCTATCTAAACTCAATTTATCTATTTGTGGTTGTTTTAAGTTAGAAGTCATGATATGGCTTGCTTGTGTTTGTTTTTGGGATTGGTATGGATTTAACATTGGTCTAGGCATCTATTTTTCTCCTAATCGTGTTATAAGTTATATTTTGCAATTTAAGATTCCTTTTAATGGTACTCTCAGAATAGATCTTCATTTAAGGAATTATAAAAATGGACACGAAACTGAGATTACAGTTACCGTGTCCAAATAATGAACTTATTAAACAAGTACTTTTCTTGTTTTAAGTCCACTTTGTTTATGAACAAGTCCCTCTCCACCGATTGGTTTTCCAGATGCAGGAACAGCTCTTTCTTTCCCCCAATCTCTAATAGCCTCAATTTTTTCTGGGCTAGTTTGAGAGAGTGGGACTACATTATTGAAAGCATTCATGATATTCTCTTCGTTGAGAATAAAATTGTTATTAGCGATAGCTCGGTAAGCTAAATCTCTAACTGTCGATTCTAAGTCCGCACCAGTGAAACCATCACTTATTTGAATGATATTATCAGCAAACTCTCCTTCAAATTCTAGACTTAAGTATTTTTTAAAATACAAAGCAAGTATTTCTTTACGCTCATCTGCAGTAGGTAAATCAACAAAGAATAACTCATCAAACCTTCCTCGACGGAGAAGTTCTGATGGAAGCATAGACACATCATTAGCTGTTGCAACTACAAAAACTTGTTTTTTGCATTCTTGCATCCAGAATAAGAATTGACCAACCATACGAGTAGATACACCGCCATCATTAGCGCCTCCAGTAGCTCCTGACAGTCCTTTTTCTATTTCATCAATCCATAAAATACATGGAGATACATTCTCAGCGGTAGTTAGAGCATCTTTGAGTTGCTGTTCAGACTGACCTACATAACTTCCTTGAACCGTTGCAAAATCTAAACGATATAATGGAAGTTTCCAGTTAGCGGAAATTGATTTAGCAGATAAAGATTTTCCGCATCCAGGGACACCTACTAGGAGTATTCCTCTAGGTGGCTGCAATCCTTTCTCACGTAACATATCTTTCTTTTCGGGAGTTAGCAATTCTTTCTTTTCATCAAGCCACTTCCTTAATCCTTCAAGTCCTCCGACATCCTTTACAGAATCATCTACAACGATTTTTTCTAGACCAGATATATCAGAGAATAGGCGATCTTTTGCAAATCTTATCTCATCTAAATCAGATTTTCTTATGCACTTATTTGCAATCAAAGCGGCGATAACGTTCTCCGCCTCAATTTTAGTTACCCCATTGAGAGCTGCTGCAGCTTCTCGAATATCGGAGTTGTCCCATTCAATCTGGATATCGTTTCTATAGTCGTCAATGTATTCTTGAATTATTGAGTACATTTCCTCTTCGTTAGGTAAATCTATTTTTACTGTCATACCTTGCCGTTGAAGTTGATTCCAAATAGGGGTATTGGTAAAAACTATCACAACGCCTCCAGTTTCATTGGCTAGATTGACCAGTGCTAAGACTTGTTTAGAATCGCTATTTTCATTACTAAGATCCGGAACTTCTGTCAGTACAATAGTTTGGTATTGTTTCTTTTGCATTTGGTCCGTCATGTAATCTATTGCACCATAAACAGATTTATCATCGTTAACATTCTTACCAGAACTAAGATCATACACACCTTTGGTGAGAGTATGTACGTTGAACGGAAGTTGTAATTCTTCAGATATTTCCTTTAACATATCTAATGTTCTACTTGGCTCAATGGTATTGATAGCAATAAAAGGAATTCTTGCAAGTGAATATCTCGTAAGAAGTTCTTTGCTTTTTACTATATTGCTCATTTACTGTTCACCTTTATTTAAAAAAGAATTAATTTTATGATTTCTAATAATACTTGACATTTTCCCGCTTCGGTCCTGTTTTGCAGATTCTTCTAAAGATTTTTGCATACTATTAGCTTGTTCTATAACGAGATTTAGGTAGTGTTGTCGCTCTTTATCCGGAATTACAGGAAGATTGATTGCTTCAGCTAAGAACGTCATTTCTTTTCTCAAAGAAAGAATTGCTTGAATAATAGCTCCCTCGTATCCTTGGGATTTTAGTAAATCATTTTGAAACTTATCTGAAGCTACATTCATACGGTAATTAACAGCGTCAATTAACTTTGTAGAGAAACGTTCTGCCACACCGTATTGCCATTCGATAGTTCCAGATTTCATCATTTTTAAAACTGTTTCATCATCATCTTTATTTTTAAAAATAGCTAAGACATTTACCCATTCTGCATATGTTTGTGGTTTATTCATTATTTTTGCCGTTTCCTTCTGACTAGCAATTGTGGGGGCACAATATCCCATGAAGGGAGTCCCTCAGCAAACACGCTCATAGGTTCTTCAGTGATATCTTCTTCAGTATTAATGCTCTTAAATGGAGTGGTGTTATTAGATGATAGCTTACTATCGCCTTTATATTTTTCATCCATGTCAATTACCTCCTCAAATTTTAATCTTTCTATTAGATGATGCCAACTTGTTTACATATTGTTCAGGTCTTATTTGTTCGAGGAAATCAAGAACTTTAGTGCTTTCAGCATCTTTCTCTGAGAATTCAATTCTAAAGTCTACAATTTCAGCTAGAGTAGCTCTTATAATTTGTTCACCATTCACTCTTTTATTCTCGTATTGTTCTTCAATTTTCTTGCGATTCGTTTCAATGTTTTCAATATTAGATTTATGCTTAAGAACCATAACAATCCCTGCTATAATAGCTATTAAACCTAAGAAAATATTCCCAAAAATCATCATTAAACCGATTACTCCGATAGCTATACCACCATACAAAAGGAATTTATCAAATAAACTTGGGAAGTAGTTTGACAAAGTTTGTTCTTTTTCAGAGTCAATCTGAGAATTGAATTTTTCAATCAACTCGTTTTCGTTTTGGCCATCTGTTGATTTATCATTAAAAGTATCCACATTAATTTCAATTTCGTAAGGAATCTTCATGCGATTTTTTGCAGTAACGTCATTATAAGCGTTTGTTGCCCAATCACGAGAAAGAGCCAGTGCAAATTTTTGGGTTGATATACTTGAGTGAGAAGATTCGGGTTTCATTGCTGCATCGGTAAGCAACTGGGTGAAGTCTTTATGGGTTTCAAATGCAGTCACCTCAATATCCATGTTTTGATGAGCACGGTTGTCATCTCCTCCAAAGTCAACCACAAACTGCTCGAATTTTTCTTGTTTTCGAAGAGCTAGTTCCTCGTTATCAAAATCAGTCACAAGTGTGTCTAAAATATCATCTAATTGTTCTTTGACGCTTTCTGTAGACCCTTTTTTCTCAAAAATATCAGTTAGATAGTTTAATATTTGTTCATGGAGATGAGCACCTTCTAAAATATCCTCTAGAACAGGCCAACTATTACTATATTTTCTTAGGTTAGGGTATAAATCTTCATCTAGTTCTCTTCTTTTTAAGTTAATGGCTTCGGACCATTGTTCTGTTTGCTGTTCAGTAAAACCAGGTTTTTCTTCAAGTCGACTGAGCCATTCATTCATTTGACGTGAGATGACTCCTTCGGTATCAGCTCCCAAGAGTCCACTCGCAAAAGCATCTAAGATAATTATAGAATTTCTGTCGAGATTTTCTTCATCTTGATTAGCTAGATAACGTTGAGTCCACTTAAGGCATGCGTTCTTTCTGTTAGCTCTTCTACAAATTAAGGCAAAGAAAAGGGAGGTTTTTTCATCGTTTCGTTTAATCCCTTCCTTGACTGCTTTTTCAGCTAACTCAGGTTGATTATTTATCCATGCTGCTAATGCAACTAAGCATGGAGCAAGCCAGTAACCTGGAGTTGATATCATTAGTTCTTCTGTTGCAGTGCTGATTGTTTCCTTTTTGACAATTCCTAAATCATCAGCTTGTAAAATCCCTGTGGTAGTACGACGAACAATATCATAATGTCCATATTTCTTCTCAATTTCCTGACGGATTTTTACCAGTCGAGTTTCAGCTTGTCCTAATCTATTAGCTTTTTGTTGGATATTCACAAATTCATGAAATTCTTGTGCTAAACTACCAATTTCATCATAAACGATTTGAAGATTTTCGTTTGCTACATCAACTCTAGCATCAATTGTTCGTAATCCTTCATGGATAGAGCGCAAACTTTTCTCGATTTCACGAAGATCAGCTTGATGTATTATTCTTTCAGCCATAATATCCCCCTTGTTAATGATTTCCAAATTAATTAGAAAAAATTTTGACTAATTTTCTAAATAAACTATCTTAAAATCATTTTGATTTTTTCCTTATAGAAAAAGAATATCATAATTATTTTATTAATTCAACTTATCATAAGAATGAAGCGAAAGTATTTGATTCACGCTGACCTTATAGTTACTCGATAGGTATTTTTGGTATATAGAAATCGATTATCATATCAATGAGGCTCTAGCGCTTGAATGGTCTGATATTGACTTAGATAATGCCATTGTGCATATCACAAAAACACTAAACTATAATCAAGAACTCAATAGTCCTAAATCAAAATCTAGCTATCGTGATATCGATATAGATCAAGCGACTGTTAGTATGCTGAAGCAGTACAAACATAGACAAGTACAAGAAGCTTGGCAACTTGGGCGCTCTGAAACTGTAGTCTTTTCTGACTTCATAAATGAGTACCCCAATAATCGAACTCTACAAACCAGGTTAAGAACTCACTTTAAACATGCTGACGTACCTAACATTGGTTTTCATGGTTTTCGCCATACTCACGCTAGTCTCTTGCTTAACTCTGGAATACCTTACAAGGAACTTCAGCACCGTCTAGGACATTCCCAATTATCTATGACCATGGATATATACAGTTATCTCTCAAAAGAGAACGCAAAAAAAACAGTCTCATTCTATGAAACTGCACTAAAAAGTTTATAACTGAACAAACCCAGAAATCAACGTTTTAAGACAAAGCAAAAAGCCCACTGTTGTAGGCTTCTTACAATATAAATTCTTATCTTAAAGCATCTTGTTGTAGAATTCAACGACAAGTGCTTCGTTGATTTCTGGGTTGATTTCGTCGCGTTCTGGTAAGCGAGTCAATGAACCTTCCAATTTTTCAGCGTCGAATGATACGAATGCTGGACGTCCAAGAGTAGCTTCTACTGCTTCAAGGATTGCTGGAACTTTCAATGATTTTTCACGAACTGAGATCACTTGACCTGGAGTTACGCGGTATGATGGGATATCAACACGTTTTCCGTCAACAAGGATGTGACCGTGGTTTACAAATTGACGAGCTTGACGACGAGTAGTCGCAAGACCAAGACGGTAAACAACGTTATCCAAACGACGTTCCAAAAGAAGCATGAAGTTGAAACCTAGGATTCCGCCTTTGATTTTTGTTGCTTGTACGAACAAGTTACGGAATTGTTTTTCACCTACACCGTAAGTGAAACGAAGTTTTTGTTTTTCAGCCAATTGCAAACCGTATTCTGACAATTTAGAACGGTTGTTTGGTCCGTGTTGACCTGGTACGTAGTTACGACGTGCCAATTCTTTACCTGTACCTGTAAGTGAAAGGCCAAGGCGACGAGCTTGTTTCCAAGATGGTCCTGTATAACGTGACATGTGTATGTCCTCCTGATATAAATAATATTTCGGTGGAAATAGTCACTTAGAAAGCCCTGATTCGTGCAGATGCCCTTCGCCTAAACAGCCAAGGTTACTTGTCATAAGACACCTGTTGACGAGCTTCATGCTTTCCTGCTGCTATTTCACACAAAGGCTATTGTACCATGAAAAGCTAGATTTGTAAAGGGATTTATAAGTTGAACTAAATTATTTTAATATTGCAGTGTCAACAAACAGCACTCCCTCTATCTTTCTAAGTGGTTTTTTAGAATGAAAATAGAGTGAGGAACATCTGAAAAGACTTGACTTAAAAATTCTAGATGTTGCTTGTCTTCACTATCCAAAGATACAGTATGCTTTACATTTACAGTGCCATCATTATTCTCAATAATTTGATGACCAAAAAGAATATCACCGAATGGAGTTGCCGTTTTATCCCAAAATTCTTCAAGAGGTTTTACAAGCGTGAGCTGATATTCCATAGGGGGCATTCCTTCGAGTTCCATAGTTCCGTATGAACCCGTCTCAAATCCACCTTTTAATGTAATATTTTTTAAATCTTCTTCCCAATCATACCACTTTTCAATATTTTCATAGTAGGCCCATACATCTTCTTTTGATGCTCTTATGTTTAAACTAAAACTAAATTCCATTTTGACACTCCTTTTAATATAAGTGTACTTATTATAAAACAACTTATAATGTTTGTCAAATGATTTTTCATCATAGCATTAGCATTTCCTCTAAATAGTCTACTTGATTAGGTTCTACTTTTCATACTGATAAAATGGGATAAGAACGATGTCTTGGTCGTATGGCTTGATTTTCGCTCTCTTATTTAACCATTTAGGCAATAGTGCAATTCCTTTCCCGTTTTCAACTAAGCTGATAATGTTCTCAAAAGAATCAATTTCTACAACTGATTTTAAATGAGCAAACTTCATTAAGCTTTGTTTTCTAAAAGGACAATTTTCATCTTTATTAACGAATATAGGCATTTCCTCACTAGTCTTTATGATACTTGAACAAGCATAAACTGACTCAATATGTCCGATAGTCTCATCATAATACTTTAAATTTTCAATTTTTTGAAAGCAAAAAATTTTATCAAAGTCTTCCTGATGAGCAATGATTGGTATATCCGAAGTTTTTTGGATATTAATCTCACTTTTATCCAAATCAATTGTTTGTGAATTATTAATATCGTGATTGAATAACAATTCTGAAATTAAGACGGATATTTTCGAGGTTTCACATTTCTTTTTTAATTTCTCTAAATTGTTAGAAGTTTCCTTACAGAATTGATAAAATAAGTCTCCACTTTCTGTCGGAACTAAACCATTATATTTTCTGTAAAATAATTTCGTATCTAATTCAGTTTCAAGCACCTTTAATCTAGCACTGAGATTAGATTGCGCATATTGTAAGATCTTTGAACTTTTGTTTATTGACCTTGTCTCATAGATTGTCACAAAAATACTCATATCATTAAAATTCATTTAAAACACCTTATCACTTTTTATGATAATTATATCATTTTTAAGTATTATTCAACATGATAAAAATCATTTATACTGTCAATAGTTCATTAGAAAAGGGGTACTGCTATGCAAGCAATGCAATATACTATAAAATTGCCATCAGATTATGATATGGATATCATTAGACAACGTGTCCGAAATACAGGTCATTTAATGGATGGATTCGACGATTTGTTTTTCAAAGTTTATTTAATCTCTGAAAAATCTGAAGGCCAATTATTTAACAGTTACTGTCCGCTATATATTTGGAAAAATACCAACGGAATGGCAAAATTCATATTTGATGGNTACTTTGATCATATTTTAAATTCGTTTGGCTGGCAAAATATTGAAATCGGAGTGACTTCATCAGTCGAAATATCTGATCATTTTGACTCAAGTAAATATGCTACATTGGAAGTCATTGATATAGAAGCATCTGAAAGTTTAAAATCCTTTGCCATTTATGAGCAAATGCAAACCAACGAAAGTGGCAAAGTTGTTATTTTTAATCCTGATAAATGGAAAAAATGTATCTTTACTTTTTATACCAATAAACCCGACACACAACTACCAACATTTGAAATTTTGCACATTTCACAATAAGCACCTATGATAAGTAGTAGGGAAACGCCTGAGCAAACAATTTTTCATTTTTTGCACACTATGATAGTATACTTGCTCTTCCCAAAATTGTATGACCTTTACTGTCATCGGCTGAATGAAAAAATCGTTACGACATGTAACGATTTTTTGGCTATGATATTAACTCAATTCCGCGATAATAGCCTTCAGTTGCTCCTTAGTATGAACACCAGCCCCGTATAAATCTGACACCCCCCTAGTGTCAGATTTGAAATCACCTGATTTATCAACCATTCTAGCAACTGTGTCATCTTGTAAGAGACCAAGGTAAATTCGATTAGCTAGATTTCCTGATTTACTTGTAGATTGTTGAACCTCATGAATTAATCCATACTCTGTGAGTTGCTTCTTAATTCTTAATAGGATAGATTTTGAACAGTTAAGGATCTTCATCAAATTAGAGTTAGAATATACCAAATAGATATTTCCATCTTCATCAATCCAATTATTCTTGAAAGAAAGATCTAGTCTATCTTTAAGCATAGCATAAGCGACTTTTGCATCTAACCTCATATCTTCATAAATAGGATTTTCAAACAAAACCTTTGGTAAGGCATAAAAGCGATCAGATGTCTGATAATGGCTGGCACTAATAAACTGAATTTGTCTCATCAATTACACCTCTTTCAGTCTAAAGTCACCGTTCACGTTAAATCCTATCAATCCAAAGGCCTCAAGTTCTTCTATACTTGCTATTATTTCTTTTCGTGTTGAACCTGTTTCCTTCATCAAAAACTGGATTATCATCTCTCTTAAAATTCTCTCCTTACTATTTACCTCAAAACACTAGACGCTTACTACGACTTTATTTCAAATTGAGGCTGAATGTAAACTTGCTTCCTAAGCCATATTGACTTTCTGCTGTGATTTCGCCACCAAGCTGATGGGCTAGTTCGCGTGCAATCGCAAGTCCTAAGCCATGCCCACCTGTCTTCATATTGCGTGAAGTTTCTACACGATAAAGTCGTTTAAAGATCTTTTCCAAATCCTCAGGAAGGATCCCCTGACCCTCGTCTTTCACACTGATTCTCAGCTCTTGTTCTGTTAATTGGGCAAGAACCTCGATTCTGGTTCCTGGTTCTGAATATTTAAAGGCATTGTTTAACAAATTGACCAGAATGCGAGAAAGTTTGTCAGAATGGCTCTTGATTTTCGCTGACTCAGGTGATACTTGAATGTAAACATCCCGCTCCTCTTGTTCAATCTGGAGTTGAAATTCACTCATTGACTCAATCAACAGCTGATCTAAAAAGACCTCTTCGACTTCCTCATCAGCAGTTTCTTGAGGTTGTGTATTAAGAGTCAAAACATCCAATTCCTCAACTAGCTTGTTTAGACGCTCAGTTTGCCGACCAATCGTGGTTAAGTAGTGAAACCGTTCCTCTTCCTTAACCACTCCATCTAGAATTCCCTCCACAGTAACCTGAATGGAGGTAATGGGAGTTTTAATATCGTGAGAGAGCTGCGCAATCATCATTCTCTTTTCTTGCTCGCTCTCATCAAGTGATTGAAAGGTAGCTTGCAAATTGTGAGACATGTCATTAAAAGCCTGGCCCAGCTCTTGAAATTCTAATGGGCCCTTGGTTTCAATTTCTGTGCTGAAATCCTTGCTTGCTATATCCTGAGCTTGTTTTTTCAAATGTTTCAGAGAAGAGAACACTGGCGACAAAAGAAAGATGCTCACTGCAGCGCCAATGAAACTAGCAATCAAAGTCATTCCAACTAGAAAGTAAACTTCACTTTTCTCAATCAACATCCGTTGGACTGCCCAGAAAACGACCAAAATCGTTAGTAGAGTCGACACTAGATACCCCACTAAAATATAGTTTTTTAATTTCATTTTCTACCTCTTGGTTTTTCCATCTTATAGCCCAAACCCCAGACAGTTTTGATAGCAGGAGCATTTGAATTTGTATACTTGGTCAACTCTTGCCTCAAAGCATGGATATGAACATTGAGTGTATTGGTATCATCCACATAGTCCTCTTGCCATACCTTCTCGTAAAGTTCCGTCTTTGAAAAGACTCTCTCAGGATTGCTGGCTAATACCCATAGAAGTTCAAAGGATTTCACGGTCAATTCCAAAGGTTGATCCCCAATGCGAACCTCATGAGTCACATGGTTGATTACCAAGTCACCAAACTCGATCTGTTCTGTCTCTCTTCCACGGCTAAGACGACGCAAGATATTATTTACTCTTAAAACCAATTCGCGTGGGCTAAAGGGTTTGACTATAAAATCATCTGCCCCCAAACTTAATCCATAAATCTTATCCTGTTCGCTTGTCTTAGCAGTTGTAAAGAGGAAGGGTTGATCCGGAGCGATATACTGAACTTCACTGATAAAATCATAACCATCCATATTGGGCATCATGATATCTGTAATAATGAGGTCGATAGATTTTTTTCTGAAAAGTTCTAATCCCTCCTTACCATCATGGGCGACCAAAACATCGTAACCTGCCTGTATAAGATAGCGGTTTTGAATATCTAGAATATCTATCTCATCATCAACCAGCAAAATTGTCTTTTTCATCCGACACTCCTTCGATAAAAACAGTGTTATACTTGCTTTAGTATAACACTATTTTCCCTAATGTTTAAGTGATTTGAATCTTAATCTTCTCGTTTGGTTGTCAAACCCAAAAGTCCAACAAGACCTGCCAAGGCTAGACCAAAGATACCAAGGCCAGCTGTAGCCGTTTTAGCTTCCCCAGTATTTGGTAGCATCGCTTTATCATCTTTTTTCATCATATTAGCCATTGGGCTAGAAGCTGGTTGATCTACTTTCATATCTGACATATGGTGATCTGTACCCATCATACCCTCAGTCGTGCCTGTAGAGCCTGTTTCAGAAGGCTTCGTATTCATCTGATCTGGTTGAGATGGTGTTGTCGCCATTTCTTTTCCACGAAGTCGAATCGTTACTTGACGAGTAGCAATCAGATTGGTCAAATCAGGTTTGCCATCTTTAGAACCATAGACCTTAACAGTAGCTTGGTAAGTGTGAGTGCCATTGGCACGAAGTTGATCTAGAAGGGCTTGTCCTTCTTTGCCTGTCGTGTTGCCATTCAAATCCACTTCGTAGAAATATTGGCCTTTAGCCAAGCCTTCAAGTGGCAATAGAGCAGGATTTTTAGCTGTTCCGTTGTCTGACCATGGGGCTTTGTCTGATGCTTTTAACAAGAGGCGAGTCAACATACCATCTCCACCAAAAGCTTCGTATGGAATAACTTGGTTGACACCGGCCAAGAAAGGTCCAGGAACCTTAGCCTTATCAAGGTAGCTAGCTGGAACATCAATCATGTCTTTGATATTGTTAACAACAGACTCTTTAACCTGACTTGGTGTGGTTAAACCATTCAAATTAACAGTCAAATCTTTAGTTGCTACCAGATTAGTTAAGTCAGGCTTGCCGTCTTTTGAACCGTACATCTTGATGGTAGCCTTATAGCTTTGCGTACCATTTTGTTTCAAGAGGTCAAGCAACTCTTTATCTGATTTTCCTTGGGTGCCTGCCAAGTCTACTTCGTAGAAGTAAAGACCTTTGCCCAATTTCTCTACTGGTGGAAGGGCGGGATTTTTAGCTGTTCCGTTGTCTGACCATGGAGCCTTATCAGAGGCTTTCAAGATAAGACGAGTCAACATGCCGTCACCAGCGAAGAATTCATATGGAATGACTTGGTTGACACCAGCTGTGAATGGACCTGGGAAATTGGCTCTATCCAAGTAAGAAGCTGGGACATCTACTGTGTCTTTGGTGTTGTCAGCCACACCTTTTTGGACTTCAGCTGGGGTGGTCAAACCATTCAAATTAACAGTCAAATCTTTAGTTGCTACGAGATTGGTTAAGTCAGGCTTGCCATCTTTCGCACCGTACACCTTGATAGTAGCTTTATAGCTTTGTGTACCATTTTGTTTCAAGAGGTCAAGCAGCTCTTTGTCAGATTTTCCTTGAGTACCAGCCAAATCTACTTCGTAGAAGTAAAGGCCTTTGCCCAATTTCTCTACTGGTGGGAGAGCTGGATTTTTAGCTGTTCCGTTGTCGGACCATGGAGCCTTATCAGAGGCTTTCAAGATAAGGCGAGTCAACATGCCATCACCAGCGAAGAATTCGTATGGAATGACTTGGTTGACACCAGCTGTGAATGGTCCTGGGAAATTGGCTTTGTCAAGGTAGCTAGCTGGGACATCTACTGTGTCTTTGGTGTTGTCAGCCACACCTTTTTGTACTTCAGCTGGGGTGGTCAAACCATTCAAGTTAACATCCAAATTTTTAGTTGCTACGAGATTAGTTAAGTCAGGTTTGCCATCTTTTGCACCGTACACTTTGATGGTAGCCTTATAGCTTTTCGTACCATTTTGTTTCAAGAGGTCAAGAAGCTCTTTGTCAGATTTGCCTTGGGTGCCTGCCAAGTCTACTTCGTAGAAGTAAAGGCCTTTGCCCAATTTCTCTACTGGTAGAAGAGCGGGATTTTTAGCTGAACCATTGTCTGACCATGGAGCCTTATCAGAGGCTTTCAAGATAAGACGAGTCAGCATACCATCTCCACCAAAAGCTTCGTATGGAATAACTTGATTGACACCAGCTGTAAATGGGCCTGGGAAATTGGCTTTGTCAAGGTAGCTAGCCGGAACATCTACTGTGTCTTTGGTGTTGTCAGCCACACCTTTTTGGACTTCAGCTGGAGTGGTCGCTGATTTCGCTTCACTGGCTTCACGGTCTTGTCCAGAAACTGTAGACGCAGGACTTTTCACAGGTTTAACTGCATCTTCTGTTTGTTTCTTAGAATCTGGCTTTGCTTGCATTTCTTCTTTTGGTGCTACTACTGGCTCTTTAGCAGTTGCGTCCGCTTTTTCTGAAGAGCTTGTCGTATCCTCACTTGCTTTAGGTGTTGGAATAGACTGTTCTGAAGGAAGAGCTACATCGACTGCTTTTTTGAGAACCTCTGCTGGTAAGTCGCTCTTTTCACTCACCGAAGCAGCGTCTGGCACTACTTGGGCAGGAGTCGGATTGACGACATCAGCACGCGCAGAACTTGGTTGACCAACTAGGACAAAGAAGCCACTGGCCACAACAACTGAAGCAACACCGACACTAAGACGGCGAATTGACCAACGAGTATATCTCTGATTTGGATTGAATTTCATAGGATTCTCCTTAGAGTTTTCTTTTTTTGATGACTCTAGTATAATCTCCTAAAATTAAAAAGGATTAAGAAAAAGTTAAAATTTTTCTTAAATCCCTCTTATAAAATACTTATATTGATTCATTAATCATTGGGGAAGAAAACAGCCCTCCCTCTCCTACTCACTCAGCTCTGTTAGAGTATCCAAATGTTGGTTATTAATCACCGCCATGATATAGGCGCCTGACCGTAAAAGGTCATCAGGACCGAATTGAACATCTAGAGGAGCATTTTCATAGTCACGAAATCCAAGTACATTGAGGTTGTATCGTCCACGTAAATCTAGCTGGCTAAGGCTTTTCCCTGCCCAAGATTGGGGGATTCTCATCTCGACAATTGAAACATTCTTGTCCAACTGAAAGACATCTACGCTGTTATGGAAGAGAATTCTCTGCGCTAACGAACGTCCCATTTCAAATTCCGGTGAGATGACAGAGTCCGCACCAATTTTCTCCAGTACCTTTTTAGCCATGTGACTTTTTACCTTGGCAATGACGGTCGGCACCCCGAGACTTTTACAGTGCATGACTGCAAGAACACTGGACTCCAGATTTTCCCCCGTTGCAACGACTACGGTATCGCAGGTGTCAATTCCCGCTGATAGAAGGAGTTCTTCATCCGTGATATCCCCAACTACCCCACGCGCCAGCACGGGTTCAAATTGATTAATGCGCTCCTCGTGGTCATCAATAGCAATGATATTCATATGATGCTTGGCAAGAGCAGCCAAAACACTACTCCCAAAAATTCCCAAGCCTAAAATTCCAATCGTCCGATCTGACATCGTTCTTCCTTTCTTATCCAATGGTGATATCTGCTTTCATATAGTGAATCAAATCTTTCTTGTCTGGCTGGTATTCTGCTAAACTGACCAGTAGTGTCAAGGGGCCAATACGGCCGATAAACATCAGCAACATAACGATGCTGAGGGCTATCTTGCCTAGCTCTGGTGTTAAATTCGCCGTCACTCCAACTGTCGCAAGGGCTGAAATGGTCTCAAACATGAGGTAGATAAAGCGCGGATTTCCTTCTGCTGTTATCCCCAGCAGAATCAAGCCCAGCAAGAATGTTAGCAAGAAGATAATAAAGACACTAAAAGATTTTTGCACGGTTCGAGGTTCAATAGTTCTCCGAGCCACATTGGCATGAGGTAAGCCCAATAGTTCGCTACGAGCGAAGGCCAACAAGACAAAGAAGGTCGTAATCTTGAGTCCCCCTGCCGTCCCTCCAGGTGCCCCACCCAGAAACATCTGCAAGATGTAGATCAGCAGGGTGACCGGTCGAGCCTGGGTGTAGTCAATAGAGGCAAAACCTGCTGTCCTCATACTGACAGTCTGGAAAAAGCTAACCAGCAGTTTCTCTGGGACGCTGAGATTCCCAATCGTCCCTGAATTGTTCCACTCAATCAAAAGGGTTGATACCGTTCCAAAGAATAAAATTCCCGCTGTTAAAAAGAGAACCAGCTTAGTATGAAAGCGAAGACGGCGTTTTTTCTTTTTCCCAAACTGGGTCGCTAGGTCAAACCAGACCATAAATCCTAGACCACCCGTTATAATCAATCCTGCAATCACTAGATTGATCAAAGGGTCCGTCTGAAAGACTGCCAGACTCGTACTTCCAAAATTATCAAATCCAGCATTGCAGAAAGCTGAAATAGCCAAAAAGATAGAGGTTAACATCCCTCGACCCCAGCCAAATTCAGGAATGAAGCGGAAACTCAGTAGAAAGGCACCGAGCCCTTCTACCAGAAAAGTCGTCAAAAAGATCGATCGGATGAAGTCCTTTAAGGACTGGGTTTCCCCATAACTAAAACTTTCTTGAATAGTCTCACGGCTACGAAGACTGAGCTTTTGTTTCCCTTGGATATAAAAGATTCCGATAAAGGTCATAAGCCCCAAACCACCGATCTGGATTAAGAGCATACAAATCAACTGGCCCCAGATATTGTAAGTAGAGGCCACCGGCTGGGTGAAGAGCCCTGTCACACAGACCATGGACACAGTCGTAAAGAGATGGTCAAAGTAGGTCGCTTGTGACGTTGCTGCTTGAACCCAGGGTAGGCTTAAAAGGAGCGAGCCCAAGAAGATAACTAAGGCAAAACTTAAAAAGATGCGACGAGCTGGCGATAATCGAACCAGCGTCGTCTTGATTTTTTCCAAAAAAGATTTGAATAACATAGCTACATTGTACCATAAAAACAGTAAGAGCACTCACATGTAGTGCACAATGGCAAGACAGAGTTCGAGTGCCTTATCAAAAGCTTCAGAACCCCAGTCGCGACTGTCGTAGTTGTCCAGATCTGCCAGGGAATCTGCGGTAAAGAGCAGTTCTCCCCAGACAACCCCACGTAGTTGAGCTACTGCCGCAAGAGCAGAGCACTCCATCTCCACAACAGCACAGCCTTCTTCCTTACGATAGGCAACCTTTTCAGCTGTCTCTCGGTAAAAACCATCTGTCGTCCAGGTCATAACTTCCTCATAGGGAATGCCTCTTTGCTCAAAGACTTGCTCAATGGCAGAAACAGCCTCAATCTGCATCTCCATATAACGAGAAGGTGCTACATAGTGGTAGCTAGTCCCCTCATCTCGCAGAGCGCGAACAGGGATGAGAAAGGCATTCTCCTCTATATCGGCTAGGACGCCACAGGTTCCAGTGGATATGATTTGCTCCACACCATAGCCAATCAACCAATCCATAAACTGGGCCGCTGGGGCAGACCCAACGGGCGCCTGGGCCAGACAGATCTCCTCGCCCTTGTAGTTGAGGATATAGACTGGATAAGTCTTGGTGGCCGAAACGAACTCACCAACACAATCCGCCCCTACTTCCTGAGCATAGCGATCAATCTCTTCCTCCAAAAACGCATAGATGCACTTCTTTGGCAACTTTAAGTCTAAACCCTCGTGATTGGGCATAAGGACCGCTTGGGGATTGTCGTCAAACTCTAAAATGGGAATCGCATGCTTCTGAATCATAGCCCACCTCCTCTAATTTTGTACTATTGTATCAAAAGCTGACGAAGTGTCAAGGAGTTGTCTTTAGCAAGCCAGAAATCTCCTCTTCCATACACTTGAGAAATCGTTGCACCGCTGGAGAAGTCGGTTTCTGTTTTGGCAAAGTCATTGAGGACTTATGAAGAATACCAAATCCAACAACAAAAAAGACATGAATCTGAAATAAGCAGCACATGTCTTTTTTAGCTTGTTTGAAAGTCAAGTAAATAAATCTTAGCTCTTCTAGAACTCCCTTATTTCCACAAACCACCTAAAATCTGTTTTTCTAATAAGTCTAGGTCCTCTTCCTTTATTTCTCCGTTGTCGCTAACGATATAAAGTTGAGCGAAGTAAGCCAACAATGGACCAACACAAATACGAACCATTTGAGGAATCGTTAACTCTGGATTTACACGTGGATCTGCTAGCAATTCTTTATGAAGCACTCGAAGTTTATCTTGAATAGCATTCCAGATAAAAATCTGTTCATTTTTTAGTTTCTTATTTGAAAAACTCTCCTGCAGAATGATTTTCATCAAAGCACGATTTTTTTTGAGATAGCTCATACGATCGTGGACGAGATAACGAACCCTCTCTTCTGTCGTTTCAAAAGCTAAGAGTTCCTCAAAAAAACTACCGAAAATGCCTGGGACTACAGGATGTAAAATAGCCGTCAGTAAATCATCCTTCGTCTTAAAATACTTAAACAAAGTTGCCTGACTTAGTCCAGCACGCTCAGCTATGTGAAGAGTTGAGGTCCCATGGTAACTCCTGGTTGATATGAGATCCACTGCTGCCTGCATGATTTTTTTCTTTCCTTGAGGGTAATTCGCTTCTTCTAAGTAATCTTCAAACGATTCAAAAACAGTCTTATCCATCTAATCTTCACACCTTTTTAGCATTATTTATGTTGATTTTTAAACTTTACGATAACGACGCAATCCAACAATATTAAGAATTGTTAAAATGATCAAGAAAATCATTAAAACACCAAGATTTGGCAAAATATCACCAAGATTGTGCCCGTAAAGAATAATCTGGCTTATTGCATCACCAGAATAGGTTAATGGCAAAAATTTCCCCACAGTTGGAGCCCATTCTCCCATGGATGACAATGGAATAATCCCTGAGAAAAAGAGTTGAGGCATAATCACGAGAGGAATAAATTGCATCATTTGGAATTCTGATTTTGCTAGAGTAGACAAGAGAATTCCAAAAGCTAGTGCTACAAGAGCCAGTACCACATTAACTATTATAACATTTAAAATATTTCCTACAACTTCTACATCTAGTAGCCAAATTGCTGCTAAGACGACAACTGCCGTTTGAAAAATCGCAATAATACCGTAAGACAACATATAGCCATAGACGATTTCAGAACGTTTCACTGGGGTTGCTAACAAGCGATCCAAGGTTCCACTTGTGCGCTCTTTCAAAAGTGCCATACCAGAAATCAAAAAGACAAAGAAAAAGACCACAAAGCCAATTAAAATTGGAATCATATGTGCAAAGAATCCAGTATTTTTATCTCCATATTGGTAAGATTCTTTGATTTCAGGCGCCTTTGCATCTAATTTCAATTGTGGAAGAGCTTGTTTGACACGAGATAATAACTGATCGGTGCCTTCATTGACGATACTTGTTCGTAACACTTGTCGTGTCATAGTTGTTTTAGAAGCATCCGTATTTGCGTAGTCGACCTGATACTCACCATCTTTATACGATATGACTGCATCTACTTTCTCGTCAGCTAGAGATTTTTTAGCCTGATCTAAGTCTTGATAAGTCTCGACGTCCACATGATCGAGCTCATCCATTTTCGTTACCAAACCAGTTGGTAAATCTTGTGTCGCTAACTTGACATTCACGGTTGTACTAGCTGAAAACATGAGGTTCATCAGCCACATAATAAATACCGGCGCTACAAACATCATAGCCAAGGTTCGTTTGTCACGAAGCAATTCTTTGATAACTTTTTTAGCAATAGCAATGGTTCTCATCTTACTCTCCTTCTGCCTTCAAAAATACTTCTTCAATACTTGAAACTTGATAACTATCTTTTAAGTGTTGCGGTGTATCAAAAGCAATGATTTTTCCACCTAATAACAAGCCGACCTTATCCGCTAACTCTGCTTCATCCATAACATGGGTAGTAACTAATATCCCAATCCCATTGTCTCTAAGCGCGAATAATTCTTTCCAAATTTTCTTTCGAAGAGAAGGGTCGATTCCAACTGTCGGTTCGTCCAAAATCAAGAGCTGAGGATTCCCCAGAAGCGCGATGGCTAAAGACAAGCGTCGCTTCATTCCTCCAGAATAACCGGATACCGTTTTATTCAAATGCTCTGTCAGATCCACAACTTGAGCCACATGGGCAATTTCAGCTGTCAGATCTCTTTTGGATAGCCCTTTTAGCTGACCAAAAAATTCTAGATTTTCTTGACCTGACAAAGCCTCATATAAGGCATCTGACTGGGCCATATAACCAATATCTCCTAAAATATGGCGATTGGGCATAGTGTGATTTAACACTAAAGCTACGCCTCCATCAGCCTTTTCCATTCCTAACGCAGTCTTAATCATAGTTGATTTACCAGCACCAGACGGACCAATTAAGCCTATTATTTCTCCTGGCTGCAATTCAAAGCTGACATGATTCAGAACTATTTGATGGTCAAAAGATTTTACTAAATCTTGTAAATGTAGTAATGTTTTCATTTACTTCCTCCTTGGTGAGTGATTACTCACTTACTAAATATAAACCTATTATAGTGAGTAATCACTCACTTGTCAAGAAAAAATCTGAATTTTTTTAAAAATAAAGCACCAGATATTATTATCTGATGCTTATAATGGATAGCTATTGCTTTTAGAGCTGTTTCTAAATCTCTTCTCGATACTCTGAAATGGTCTTTCCTGTCCACTTTTTAAAGGCCTATTCTTCCTCTTCTTTTCTCAGCTAATCCTACCATCGTCATTGCCATCGCAACTCTAATGACCTTGGCGATGGAAATTCATTTTACTCATTTTTATATGAAACAGACTAAGAAATTTTCAAGACCTAATTGGGAGTTGTTTTAGCTACAATCCATCTCTCAAACATAAAAACTCTCCCTTCTCTTTCGAGAAAGGAGATTCTTTTTTATCCTCGTCCGCCAGGGGCTGGACCGCCAGGACCACCATTTCCTTGAGGGCCTTCATTTGGTCCACCGCCTCCAGGCATAGAGTTGACGATTTCCGTTTGTTTTTCGCCGTTGAGATAGATATCCCCGCCTGTGTAGGTCGCTGTTCCATCAAAGTCAAAACCTGTTTGACCAATCATTTTAATGGTTCCACCTGTAACCGTGATATCCCCGTTTGAGTCGATTGGGTCTGTATCCCCTTGACCAACTTCTACTGTCAGGTTCCCACCGTTCATGGTAAAGAAAATCTCACTTTGTTGAGCATTTTTGTTAGCCGCATTGACACCATCATCTGTCGCATAGACATTTATATCGCCGTCGTTTATGGTGATGGATTTTCCTTCTATCCCTTCTGTTGAATTCTTGACGGTATAGGTACCGCTATCAATCACTAGGTTACCAGAAGCGTGAATTCCATCATCTCCTGCTGTGACTGTTATATTGTTGTTGGATAGGTACATGGTTCCGACTGAAGTATCCTCGTCATTGTCCACCTTTACGCCATCTTCTTTGGCATCGATGGTCATAGTCGCACCAGTGATATTGAGTTCATCATTGACATTAAAGGCATCGCCAACTGCTGTGATGTTATAGATTCCACCCGTAATATGGAGGGTGTCGTTGGCCTTGATACCATTGTTCTTCTTGCCATCTACATTGAGAGTTCCTTTCCCGTTGATGGTCAAATCCACCTTAGAAAAGAGAGCTGTGTCTGCTTTTTCGTCGCTGTTAGAGCTTGAGTCAGAGAGACTGTTGGTGGTTCCCTCTGCTAGAGTTAAATAGACGTGGCCGGCCGATGTCGCAGATATCGCTGCATTGGTATTGGTCATGGTCGCACCTTTTAGGACTAGGTGAACATCTGCCGACTTATCTGCCTCGACCTTGATCTGCACTCCGTCAGACTGACCTGAAATCACATAGGTTCCAGATTTTGTGATGGTCACTGTTGATTCAGAGACTGTCACCCCATCTCCAGAGACGTTTGCTGATGAGCCAGATAGCTCAATCTTAGAAGCTGCGCTTTCGTCATAAGAGGTATCATTGTCCTTCTCTGTAAAATAGGATGATTGGTTTGTCTTTGTTGAAGTTGTTGTTGCACTATTTGTCGTTGCATTGGTATTGGATGTAGTTGTTGACTGGGCACATGCTGCCATCAGCACCATTGCCGTTAAACTCGTTGCGAGTAGGGTCCATTTTTTTGATTTCATACCTTTTTCCTCTCCTTCGTAGGATATAGCTAGACAGTCTACAGAAGATTTCTGAAACGAAACTAAAACTTTTCTGAAAGTTCCCTTAAATTTAGTTTGGATTAGATTTCACCTAGTAATTTTTTAAAAAGGACTGCTAAAAACAATTTTTGAACTCTAGACTACCTTTAATAGATTTTTAAAACCAACATCCCTCAGTGCGATGTTTCCTTGACCAAGAAAGCAAAAAAGAAGAAAAATTTATAAGATTAGAGTTCATAAAAAGAACAGTCCAGGCTGTTCTTTTTAGTTTTCTTTTACTGGTATTTCCTTGATAACACGCGCAGGATTCCCACCTAGGACAACATTGTCTCCAAAAGACTTGGTAATCACGGCCCCTGCTCCTGCAACGACATTATTTCCCAGTGTCACTCCAGGAAGGACAATGACGCCACCTCCAGCCCAGAAATTATCTCCAATGGTGATGGGCTTGCCATATTCGACCCCTGAATTGCGTTCATCCGGATCCAGTGGATGGAGTGGAGTTAAAAACTGACAGTTGGGGCCAAGCATGGCGTTGTTCCCGATGCGAATCGGACAAACATCCAGCATGGTCAAATTCCAATTAGAATAAAAATTTTCCCCTAGATGGATATTGACTCCATAATCGACCACCAAGCGTGGATTGACATAGAGATTTTCCCCAGTTGAACCAAACCAACTTTTGATAATCTCCGCCCCTTTCAAGGGGTCTAGTTCCTGGTTGAAATCCGCCTGCTTCTGACGTGCTGTCTGAGTCAAGGTCCGCAACTCGGGATCAAACGGATGATAGGGCTCTCCTGCTATCATTTTCTGGTATTCGCTGGTCATAGCATCACCTCATACTTACTTTAGCCCCATCATATCAAAAAGCCTTTGAAAGGTCAAGAATACTATAATATCAAATTTTCGGACACTATCAACGCTCACTTATTCTTGCAATTTATCGATTAGAAATCGTTCGCTTTGTCTATATCAATCACAATGTATTTGTTTACATGATGTTGTAAAAAAGTGATTTCCAAAATGGAAATCACTTTTTATTCAGCAAGGAAATTGTTCCTGAACATCGAAACCATAATAAAAATCATTGCTTCGTACCAAGTTCTCGCAATTTCTGATAAACTTGCTCTTCATCCGTTGCCACCTGATAAACAATATTTTGATTTCCCAAGGAATTAAAAAAATACTCTTGAATAGCAATAGCTAATTTATCAGTGCCTCGCATATTATCTGCCTTAGTTTCTACAAAAAGATAAATAATCTTATTTTGAGCACCTTCAATTACAAAAACAAAATCAGGACTAGTTGTTCCACCCGTATATTTTGGAATACGAATAGCAGATTTAGGAAGTTTTCCGAATACTGTTACTGTCTTATCATAGTGATGCTGAAGAAGTTTTTTCTCTGGATTCTCACTATCATAGTAAACGGGTGGACGGTCGTAAAGATATCGTTCTTCCCTCCCAACCTCAGTCAACTCTTTTGTACCTAAATTTCCAATAATAATTTCATTTACAAAACTATCCGTTGTAGCATCATAAAGTGTTGTAATAGCTTGAAAATCCAAACTTTCATAGCGATAAGCCGTGCTATAACTCTTCTCAAAAGCACATTTAAAGGCTTTAACCAAATTTTTCAAGGTTTCATTATTTAGAATATTATCATTTCTAATTTTTTTCAATACTTTTAAGAGCCGCCTATGTAATGCTGTAATAGGTAAATTCGTTTCCTGTACCAGCTTTTTGAGGAAGTCTCCATACGCCATACCAGCTCTCGTATGGCTATAACGAGCTGTCTCCGTTGAACTAGCAACTTCACTATCCCCTGCTACCAGACTTTCCCTTATCATACCAGAATATTCAACAACATAGTGCGTCTCATCTAAAAATATCTGATCCATAAGTTGTGATATGTCAACAGCTCCATCATCAAAAACTATCATACGTCGCTTCGAAAAATCTCTCCAAAGTTCTTTCACCTGTTTCCAGTTGTCTTGATTTAATTTAACATGCGTAACGGGTCTTGTCTCATTACTATTACGAACCTTATCGCCTCTCAGTTGCTGTTCTGTCAGGATAGGATACAACTGGCATAATTTCTCCCATCCCCCCTCTTGATAAGTCATAGAAAAATCGATAATTCCCTTCTGTCCCAACTGATTTTTGAGGGCATTCTCCGTCAAATCCGAATAATGGCTAAGAATCAACCGAATCGTTTGCTCATCTAATCTTTCTCTATTAAATTCAATTGGAGCGTCGTTGTTGATTTCTCCAATTAATTTTTGGGCAAAATCTCTCTCATCATATCCAATGAGGAAATCCAACCGAGAGACAAATTCGTCTTGTGTGACACGGCGTCCCTTCTCATCAACTGGAAGACGAAGTCCTCGACCTACTTCTTGAATCTTCGAATTTTCAGATCCGGAAGTACGAAGTTTGCAAATAACAAAAACATTGGGGTTATCCCATCCTTCACGAAGCGTCCACTTTGAAAAGAGGAAGCGTCTAGTTAGCCAATTCCCTTCACCATCTTTAAAAGACAATAGCTTGGTTTTATTATGAAGAATATCATCAACTTCTGCTTGGATATCATCGGCACTTGACCCACGATCTTCTCCGAAATAGCCTGCATGAATGGACTGAGTATCAGCCTGCAAGTCACATAGGCTTGCTTTAAGGTAGCCTAAATAATCTTTACTGATAGCATCTGACATTTTTTCCATATCTGCTATCCTGCTTTGCAATTTCGCCAAAAGCAGACGCTCAAAAGTCAAACGCAACCAGCCATCCTTCTTTCGATAAGAGGCAATAGAGTCAATGAAAAAAAGGGTTAGAGCCTTAATCTTAGGTTGATTATTCGGACGACTAAAAAGTTCCCATTCCTTTATAAAGTGTTTATCAATAGCATCTTCTATCATGAGTTCCTGATAAGAGTTAGCAAAGGTGTGAGGCATGAGCATCATCCCAACAGCCAATTCTAATCCGTTACTGAGCACTTTGGAACCTGCATAAAAAACATCCCCCTCAAAAGCAGAATCAACATCAGCAAGATTATCTCCAACCGCTAGCGTCCTTGTCAAATTGCCTTTTTTCAGCGTCAACTCCTTCGCTTTTACGCCTACTACCTTCCATATATTTTGGCTTTCCTCTTTAGTCAATTTAGGATAAGCAATATCAATCCCCTTTACAAGCCCTTGATTAAAGGACTTAACAGCAGTCAAGTTATAGACTGGTTGGTCTTGATAATAGTGTTTCTTTAAATGTCCTACTCGACCATTTTTTACCATCACCTCAGGAAATGTAGCCCCAAAGCGAACAATCATTTGAGGCTTGAGACTGGTTACCGCTTGATAATTTTTGCCGTCAATGGGAAAACGATGTGGTTCGTCTATAATAACAACTGGACGCGTTCTTTCAAGGGCTGCAATGGGCTGTGTGATGTTAGACAAAAGGGTCTGATCGTATTTGTCACTCGTCATAGAAGACGATCGTAGCATATCTGCATTGACTAGAAGAACTTGAATCGTATTGCTATTAAGCCTTGAGCCTTCGATAAAACTTGTCAGTTGAGCTGGAAAGTTTTTGCGACCACTTTTCACTTTAAAGTCTCCTGCATTGATGACATTGAGATCAATACGAACGTTACTGTAATGTTGAGAAAAGTGCTGTTTAGCATAATCCGACTGGATAAAATGTCTGGTTCCCTCTTTGATAGCGGGACTCGGTACGACTATAATAAATTTAAAAAGTCCTCTCTCCTTGTGAAGCTCATAGAGAAGTCTGGTATATACATAGGTCTTACCAGTTCCTGTCTCCATCTTGACATCTAAAAATTTCTTCTCATCATAGCGTCCATAGAGAAGAGGATTAGCATAGACATAGTTGATATCGGGATCCGTACTACCATCATCAATCTTTGGAAATGCATCCATAATAGCTTTTAAAGCTTCTTCTTGATGGGGCAGTTCTTCTAGAAATAGTTTCATGACGACCTCCTAATAATTCTTTATCAACTTAACTACCTTGTCCAGACTGGACAAGGCTAACTCAAGCTCACGCAGGGCTGTCATCTCAAAACTATAACCATATAGAATGATAGTCTGAACCTCCAGCTCGCGCCTACCAAGAAGATTGACTAATACTCTTGTCTGCTCTTCTGTCCAGCCCTGTTCAATCAAATATAAACGATTATCCAGTTGGATAGCAGGGTAACCAGCAAGGTCAAGATAATTTTCTTTCTTATCAACTGCATATCCATCTGATAACTTCCAAGTTGTCAAAATGGTCTCGTAAGCTAAAGCTCCCCCCTCAACTCCCAGATAATCTGCTGAAAAAGGTGTCAACATGTCGTCAAAATAATCTTCGCCGATCAAGTTAATCTGTCCAGATCCATCCATAAAAGTTCCTGTCTCAATATCATACGTATCCAAGTCTTCCAACAATTTCTGATCAGGCTTGACTACTTGATAATGCTTAAATCCACCATCAAAGTTAGGAAAACTAGGATTTCTCTCAAGAATTTTAGCCCTCGCACACTTAATCCGCTCACGAGAAATTTGATCAATATAGCGATAACCGTCCTTATAGGCAGCTTCTGCCCCTTTTGCAGGGCTTTCTGTGCCATCAGAGTTTGTCGTAAAAGTCGGCTGATCTAACTGTACCATGATATAGCTACGATTTCCTCCGTCCTCAGCATTTAACTGCATGACTGCATCAGCTGTCGTCGCAGATCCAGCGAAAAAGTCTAGAACAGTGGCAGAGTTGTTTCCAAACATCTTTAATAACATTTTAATAAAAGATGGATTTTTTGGCATTGAAAACAGTTTCTTTGAATCAAATTCTCCGTAAACAAAACCAGCAGTCTCCGTTTTGAAATCCCACTCATCAGATGATTTGATTAAACTTTTTTGTTGTTTGTAAACATTTCTATCTTTTTCATAGATACTCTCTTCTTTAAATATCAACGATTTTGTATTAAATAACTCTAGAAACTTACTTTTAGAGTACGTATTTTCAAGAAGTTCCCCATCTTTTATTGATTTATAAACTTTATATCCCTTATCTAACAAATCACTTCTAACTTCATCGATCTTCTCAGTTACTAGCTCAATCACTTCTCCATTATAATAAACTGAGTAATTCTTATTATCATCAGCAGCTAGTTTATTTGTGCTTTCACCAACTAAAACACGCTTCCCATGGGAATAATACCCATATTCATCTTTTAATAATTTGTTTTTTCTTACAACATTTTCAAACGGAAGGGCTTTGTCAAAATCTCTTGCATAAACTAACAGTGTCTCATGACTGACAGCTACAAATTTCCCATTTTTTCTTCCCTTAGGATTATTTTCAATAGCTAGATTAGCCACAAACTGTCCTTCTCCAAATATCTCATCCATAAGTAATTTTAGATTAGCTTGTTCATTATCATCGATAGAGACAAAAATAACACCCGTATCCTTGAGAAGACGTTTTGCCAGCCAGAGTCTAGGATACATAAAGGTTAACCAAGCTGAGTGTGTGGCACGGCCCTGAATAGACTTAAGCCGAGAAAGCCCCTCCTCATCCAGACCAAACATAGCTTTGAGTTTCTCATCGCTGTGAGAAAAGCTATCAGGATAGACAAAACCGTCCGATCCTGTATTATAGGGCGGGTCAATATAGATGACATCGATGCTATTTTCATAACCAGCTTGTAGGTGACGTAGAACCTCCAAATTATCTCCCGTAAAAAAGAGATTGCGGCTGTTCTGATGAATCATCTCTTCATTATGCTTGATATTAGGAACAACCACCGTTTCTGAAAGCTCTCCTGTTTGTTTTTTTGCATAGTTCTTTCCAACAAAATCTAGTTGGTAGCCAGAAGACAACTCCGTTTGAATACTCTCCTTAGCTAGATTTCTCTTAAATTTGTCCATATCAAAGCTTTCGCCTACAAAGAAATCTGGAAGTTTACTCTTCAACTCCTTGAGAAAGGCTGATTTAGATGTGATGGCTTGATTTTCCATCCGAATATCCTTAAGCATGAGCCACCTCCTTCATGCTTATGGTACGCAAAAAGCCTGTCACAAAAGTAACAGGTATACGTATAAATAAAACATAAAAAAACTTAGCTATTCGCGAAATTATATATATATATATATATATGTGTGTGTGCGGTTTTTTATGCATAATTTCTCCTCGCATCTTCGGTTCATAGAGTTTTCTTAAGTATCAACCAAAGTTCTTTTGATGTTTTTATTATATCATAATTTAAACGATCAAATCCTAAAAACATCGAATATACCCAAGTCAAAACAACTTGCTTGACAAAAGATTAACTTCATGGTTTAATATACCCCATAAGGGTATATTTGGAGGTGCCTATGTTTCACTTATTTACAAAAATTGACAGTATTTCTACCAGCGAGTTAGAAGCTAAACTCAGAGAACCGATTCAGCTACTAGATGTTCGGACGCCTATGGAATTCCGTAGAGGTCATATCAAAAATGCCAAGAATATCCCTCTAACGGAAATCGGTTCTTACACACCTGCGACAAAAGAAACACTTTATGTCATTTGTCACTCTGGTGTACGAAGCAAACTAGCTGCGAAAAAGCTTAAGAAAAAAGGCTATGATGTCATCAATGTACGAGGCGGTATGAGCGCTTGGACAGGCAAGGTCATCTAGAAGCAAAAAGGAGAAAGTCAATGAAAATTATCATTGTCGGAGGAGTTGCAGGCGGTATGTCAGCAGCAACCCGTCTCAGACGTCTCATGGAGGACGCTGAGATTATTATTTTTGAGAAAGGTCCCTTTGTTTCCTTTGCAAACTGCGGGCTTCCTTACTATGTTTCAGGAGAAATTGCAAACCGTGATAGTTTATTGGTGCAAACTCCTGAAAGTCTCAGGGCACGCTTTAATCTCGATGTGCGACCATTTCATGAAGTCATCCAGATTTCTCCAGCAGAACACACTGTGACAGTGCGACACGATGGACAGGAATTCACAGAAAGCTACGACAAGTTGATCCTCTCCCCAGGAGCTAAACCATTTGTTCCTGCCATTGAAGGCTTGGCAGAAGCTAAGAACACCTACACGCTCCGCAATGTTCCCGATCTTGACGAGATTATGGCTGCCTTGGACAATCATCCAAAAGAAGCTGTCGTTATCGGTGCAGGCTTTATCGGGCTTGAAATGGCTGAAAACCTTGCGAAACGTGGATTGCAAGTTACTATCGTTGAGAAAGCACCCCATGTCTTGCCACCATTAGATCACGAAATGGCAGCCTTTATCCAAGCAGAATTGGTTAAAAACGGCGTTCGCGTTATCACTTCTCAGTCTGCGACTCGATTTGGAGGCCAGGGAAAAGTCATCGTTCTCGAAAACGGTCAAAAGATCACTTCTGACCTCACCATCCTTTCTGTCGGTGTTGAACCTGAAAATGGACTGGCTAAGGCTGCAGGGATTGAACTGGGACTACGTGGCGGTATCTTAGTCGACGAACACTACGAAACCAGTCAAAAAGATATTTTTGCGGTTGGGGATGCCATCGCCGTCAAGCAAGAAATTACAGGCCAAGATGCCCTCATCTCTCTCGCTTCTCCTGCTAATCGTCAAGGACGCCAAGTGGCGGACGTCATTGCAGGACTCGGTCGTACCAATAAGGGCAGTATCGGCACTGCTATCGTTCGTACCTTTGATATGACAGCCGCCTCGACTGGTCTCAGCGAACGTAGTCTTGGCATGAATCAACTTCCTTACAAGGCCCTTCATGTCAGCGGGAAAGACCACGCTGGTTATTATCCAGGCGCTACTGATATGACCTTGAAGCTCCTCTTTGACCCAACCACTGGAAAAATCTACGGTGCCCAAGGAGTCGGGAAGAAAGGCGTTGACAAGCGAATCGATATCCTGGCAACTGCTATCAAGGGAAATCTCACCGTCTTTGACTTACCAGAATTGGAGTTCACCTATACACCACCATTTGGCTCTGCCAAGGATCCCGTCAATATGCTGGGCTACGCAGCCTTGAACCTTATCGAAGGTCTCAGCGACAATATCCAATGGTACCAACTAGAAGACGAACTGGACAAGGGCAAGAAATTCCTAGATGTACGGACAAGTGGCGAATTCCAGAGTGGCCGACTCAAAGTCGATACCATCCACATCCCCCTAAACGAACTACGGGAACGCTTGGACGAACTGGATAAGAACCAAGCCTATATCGTCAGCTGCCACAGCGGTTTACGCAGCTACATCGCAGAGCGTATCCTCAAACAAGCAGGATTTCCCGTCCAAAACCTTGACGGCGCTTATTCACTATACAAAATGGCTAAACCAGAAGGAGTCGAATATGGAAACTAGTATCAGCATGGCTGACTTTTATGAAAAATATCAACATGAAAATCTAAATCTTATCGATGTACGTGAAGTACATGAATTCCAAGCAGGACATGTACCAGTTGCCAAAAATCTTCCGTTAAGTACCTTGGAGCAAGGCTATAAAGAACTCAATCCTGACCATGCATACCATGTTATCTGTCAAGGTGGAGTACGTTCTGCATCTGCCTGTCAATTTCTCAGCGCCCAAGGCTTCACCGTTATCAACGTAGAAGGTGGTATGAATGCTTGGCCCGGTCAAGTAGAATAAGCAAAAGAAGCTGAGCAACAACTCAATTTCAGGAGAAAATGAAGTTAATCTTCCCAAAATAAAACGCATACTATCAAGGTTTTTCAACACCTGATAGTATGCGTTTTTTAATTTTAAAGACTCTTTACCCAGCCTCTTTTGATTCAAATTAAACTATTCTATTAATAGTTAGATATGCCTTTGCAACTATCGTCTCAAAAAATTAGTTCATTTCCGTTTAATCAAGTATCGGATGGCCTTTTCTAGGCGTTCTTTTTGAGCCTCGGGGTCATCTAGTGGTTGGTTGATGCAGGCGGTGAGATTTTCCGTAATCATCATCTCAATCACGCGCTCAACACTCGATTTCACTGCTGTCAACTGCGTCACAATATCAGCGCAGTCACGACCTTCTTCAATCATCTTTTGAATCCCACGCAACTGGCCCTCTGAACGTTTCAAGCGTGTTATATACTTTGAGTTTGTCATTTCTTTTTCCTTGCTCGATTTTTCTTCATTATATCTCGAATAAGGGGCTTTGTCAAAATTCTCATCCCATCTGTCTTTGTAGGAACTTATCTCATATCGGTGTTTTCATGATATAATAGTAAAAAACTGTTCAGAATGGACGTGCTTATGAATTCTATCTATGGTAGCTGTGAGACCTATTTACCCACCATCTTGCAAACCTTTATTCAAGACATAGAAGAGGCCGCAGCCAATTACAAAAAAGAAACCAACCTCAAACTATATGAGCATTTGCATGCTCGCATCAAAACGGAAAAAAGCATGCGTGAAAAATGCCAACGCAAGGGCCTTCCTCAGACAAGTCAATCCGCTCTTAAAGAAATACGAGATGCTATTGGCGTTCGAATTATCACAGGCTTTACAGATGATATCTACCGCATCGTAGAGTATATTCGCCAGATGCCAAGCATCCATATTTTCAAAGAGAAAGACTATATCCGTCAGGTCAAACCCAACGGCTACCGCTCCTATCATCTGATTCTAGAGGTGACCACTCCCTACCCAGACTGTCTGGGAAATGACCAGGGTACCTATTTTATCGAGATTCAACTGCGCACAATTGCTATGGACTCCTGGGCTAGCCTCGAACACCAGATGAAATACAAGAAAAACATCCAAAATCCTGAGCGAATCACGCGCGAGCTCAAACGTTGTGCCGATGAGCTTGCTTCTTGTGATTTGACCATGCAGACCATCCGTGATTTGATTCAGCGCTCTGATCAAGACTAAGGAGAACCTATGAAAATCCTACTTGCCGAAGATGAAACCCAACTAAACCGTGTTATCACTGTTGCGTTAGAACGCGAAGGCTACAGCGTTGATTCTGTTTTTAACGGACAAGACGCTGTCGAAAAGGCTAAATCTAACCACTATCACCTCATGATTTTTGACATCATGATGCCAATTAAAACTGGAATCGAAGCCCTCAAAGAAATTCGCCAGGCAGGCAATACGACTCACGTTATCATGTTGACAGCCATGGCCGAAGTGGACGACCGCGTAACCGGACTCGATGCAGGTGCTGACGACTACTTGACCAAACCCTTCTCTCTCAAAGAACTTCTGGCCAGACTCCGTTCTACTGCCCGCCGTCTGGAGGACTATACCCCAGATACGATCCAATTAGGAAATACCCGCTTGGATATTGACGAACAAGAATTAGCTGCTACAAACAGCATTCGTTTGGGGAAAAAGGAGACCCAACTCTTGACTCTCCTTATCCAGCACGCTAACCAACCCCTCAGTTGTCAACAACTTCTAGAGCAGGTTTGGCCAGACGAGCTAGAAGAACAGGATCACGAGCTCGTCTTTCTCTATATCTCCTACCTACGCCAAAAACTCCAAAGTGTCCAGTCTAGCTTACAAATACTTGGGGCTGCAGAAGGCCCCTTCCAATTGACAGGAGGTGACTAGATGTTTCGAAAACTTCGTATCAAATTTATCGCAACGACCACTCTTGCCATTGCTCTGATTCTAACCTTCTTTCTAGTCTTGATGAATAGTATCGTCTACACTCAGACGGAGGGTAACATCCACACCGTCCTCTCTATCTTAACCAAGAATGAGGGCGAACTTCCTATTACAGACGAAATCAAGGAAAGTCTGACTGAGAAAAATATCCAAGAAGGAATTGTCTACAACTTTCAATACTTCTCCGTCAGAGAAAAGGAAAATGACTACGCCATCTCCCTCACAAATGTCCAGTCCTTAACTGAGGCTGAAGTCAAAAGTTTTCTCCCAAACATCCTCAAAAAGCAAGAAACTTATGGTTCTATTACTCATAAGGGACGCTATTTTACCTATCAAGTGAGCCAATCTACGACTGGGAAACTACTGGTTTTCTTTGAGACAACTAACTATATCCGCGAACGCGACACCCTACTTCAGGTCTCTATCTGGCTGGCCCTAGCTAGCTTACTCCTCCTCATACTGCTCTTCACCTTGATTTCAGGGATTGTCATTCGTCCTTTTATCAAAAACTATGAAAAACAACGGATGTTTATCACCAATGCAGGACACGAACTTAAAACGCCTCTAGCCATCATTTCGGCCAATACCGAACTACAGGAGTTAATAGAGGGAGAGACTGAGTGGAGTATCAGCACTAAAGAACAGACGGAACGACTCAACCACTTGATTGGAAGACTCATCCGACTTGCTCGGCTCGAGGAACAAGAGGATATAAAATTAGCTCCTCAAAATATCTCCGTCATCGCTGAAAAGGTTGCCTCAGATTTTGCTCCTCTCTTTACCAAAGAAGATAAAAAATTTGAAAGTTCTATTGAAGCAGACGTTGTAGAAAAAGTAGCCCAAGAAGAATTTTATGAGCTTCTTAGCATCCTTCTTGACAATGCCCGAAAATACTGCGATCCTGCTGGAACGATTCGCTTGACGCTCCAACGCAAAAATTACCTACTACGCAAACGAACTTGCATCACTATTTCTAATGATTATAAGGATGGACAAGCAGTTAATATTAAGCGTTTCTTTGATCGCTTTTATCGTGCAGAGACCTCTCACAACAACCAAACCATATCTGGACACGGAATTGGTCTCTCTATGGCTCAGCATCTCGTCAGCTTATTTAGAGGTAAAATATTTGTCACCTACAAGAAACAGGTGATTACCTTTACAGTCTGGTTATAACTATAGCTCTTTTACTCTTTATCATTTCATAAAAAGCGAACAAGTACGCATTCTAAAAACAGAATGCGAGCTTGTCCGCCTTTTTCTATGTCTATGATGTGTTTTTCACATCTCATCGTGCCAAGCAAATGCGGGTCACAATCCCATCTGGGTCTACAAGATCCAACTCACTCGAATTTAACCACTTGATTGGTGCCTCTAGCTCTTGTGCTTGCTTAACGATGTTCAGGAGTTCTTCCTTGCTTTCGACCTCAAGGACATAGTAAGCCAAACCTGGCAAGCCTTGCTCACGCGGAGCCAGACCTTTTCCAGCCCATTCGTTGACAGCCAGGTGGTGATGGTACTGACCAGCCGCTATCCAACTAGCACTCGGAATAGTAAATTTATCTTCTAGCCCTAACACCTTTTGATAAAACTGACTTGCCGCGTGGCTATCCTTAACCGATAGATGGATATGCCCCATTCTCGTCCCTTCAGCTAGGATAAAGGGATCCACCTTTTCCCCTAGCTCATAGATGTCCTGTGCCGCGAGGGCTTCGGTCACACCGATAATGCGACCGTCTTCTCGAATATCCCATGAAGAAACTGGCTTATCACGGTAGAGTTCAATGCCATTTCCTTCCAAATCCTCCAGATAAAGGGCGTCACTGTATCCATGATCCGCACCTCCGACCAGAGGAATCCGCAGGTCACTTAGGTGTTTCAAGACATCTGCCAAGGCTTTTCTTGTTGGCAACAAAATCGCCAGATGGTACAGCCCATAATGCTCCCTTACTTCGCCAGCCTTTTCTGTCGCAATCAAGTGAACCAAGGCTTTTTGACCAAGTCCCAAAATCGCTTCTGTCTCCGTTTGCGATAAAATCTCCAAGCCAATAATCTGGTGATAAAAAGCCGTTTGAGTCTTCAAATCCTTGGCATTTAAAACCACCTCGGCTAGGTAAATGTGGCTTTGGTACGCATAAGTCATCGGGTGTCTCCTTTTGTTGTAACATCATTAATTACATCAATTATACACTATTGAGATAAAATGTCAACGAAGACAACTCAAAAGAGCTGGAAACCAGCTCTTCTTTTTATTTTACAACAAGCTCGTAGCGAGTTTTGCTGGTGAAAGTTTCCCCTGCTTTGAGAATGACTTGGTCTTTGAGGTCGCTATGAATGGCATCTGGTAAAGCTTGCGCTTCAAGGGCAATCCCATTGTGCTGTACCATTGGCTCGCCTCCGATGAGCACACTCTCATCCACAAAGTTTGCTGTGTAGACCACAAAGCAAGGGGCCTCTGTCTTGAAAAGTAGGAAGCGACCTGAGTTTTGGTCATAAAGAAAACCAGCATTGTCATGACCTGCAGGAAGAGCAAATGGGTGATCCAAACCAGATACCAACTGGATTTGCTCATCTTCCTCTGCAAAGATGTCCTTCAACAAGGCTCCATTATAGATGTGTTTCACCACATCACGAGTAGCATCTGGAGTCTTAGCCGGAACACCGTCCGGAGCGATTGGGTAAATGCCCTCCGTATTTAGCTGGAAGACATGGCGGTCAACTGTCTGCGTGAAATCACCAGACAAGTTGAAGTAGCTGTGATTAGTTGGATTGACAAGCGTATCCTGATCTGTCGTCACCTTATAGCTGACTTCGTAGGCGCCAGTTTCTTCCAAGTGGTAGCTGATCCAGATCTTGAGATTGCCAGGGAATCCTCCCGTCCCGTCTGTACGCTCGGTGTAGAGGGTCAAGCCATGGTCGCTCACCTCTACCAATTCAAACAAGCTTGAATCCCAACCTGTTGAACCACTGTGGTTACAGTTGCTGGCATTGTTGACTTCAAGGTCATAGGTCTGGCCATTGAGCTCAAATGTCGCACCTGCAATACGGCCTGCTACAGGACCTACACTTGCTCCATGCTTGGGACTATTGCCTACATAGCTATCAAAATCATCAAAGCCCAAGATCACATTGGCAAAGTTTCCAGCCTTGTCAGGTGTGACATAGCGCAAGATGGTCGCACCATAGGTCATGATTTCTAGTTGATAGCCACTGTCAGTCTCAAAGCGATAGGCCAAGACATCCTTGCCCTCATGATTTCCAAATACACGCTCTGTGTATGCTTTCATTCTTCTCTCCTTTGATCCATTTCTCTTAAGTAAACAAACCATAGAGAGTGTATGCACCATCTATGGTTGTAGTTTCTATTTTCAGAATCCTTTGTTAGAAAACCTAAGCATTTGCTTAACAAAAAGGGATTCCTCTATACCTGTTTTATGCTTCCACACGTTCAGTCCATGAAGTCGCTGTTGTTTGAAGAACTTTGTTGAGTTCATCAATGTTCTCAAATCCAGTTGTGCGAAGCCATTCACGAGCTGCTGCCTCACCGTCTTTGATGTAGGCTTCAACTGATCCTGCCCAGGTTGCACGGCCACAAAGAACGCCGTTGAAGTTTGCGCCTGATTCGTGGGCAAAGACAAGGGTTTCTTGGAAGAGTTTGGCTGACACTCCCGCACTCAAGTAGATATATGGCAAATTAGTTGCTTCATCTTGTGCTTTGAAAAAAGCTGCTGCTTCTTCGCGTGTATGCACGATTTCACCATCACCAAAGCCTTCAACATATTTAACATTGACTGGAACTTCCACTTTCAAGACATCGATGTTGAAGCGTGGATCTGAGAAGACCTTCATAGCACCAATAACCTTGTGTGGTTTCACTTTTGCGTATTCTGCAGAACCTGCATCAGCGATTTTTTCATCGTAAGCGAGGATTTCAAGGAAGAATGGGATATCTTCAGCCACACATTCAGAACCAATGCGTTCGATGTAGGCTTGTTTTTGTTGGTTGAGTTCGTCAGAACTGTCTACATCGTAGTAAAGCAAGAATTTGACTGCATCCGCACCTTGTTCTTTGATGCGTTTTGCAGACCAAACATCCAAGCAGTCAGGCAAGCGTTTAGTGCTAGTTGTGTCGTAGCCAGTTTTTTCATAAGCAAGGAGAAGGCCGGCGTTGGCATCAAGCGCTTTTGTAGCTGGAAGTCCATACTCTGGGTCTAGAAGCATAGAAGAAGCGTATTTTGTCAATTCATCTGCAACCAAGACCTTGAGTTCTTCCATTTGAGCTACTGTTGGCTCTTCTGTTTGGTATTGAGCCATGAGGCGTTTCAAAGCACCACGTTGGTCAAAGGCAAGGGCTGAGATAATGCCGTTCTCGTCAGAGAGTTTTTGCAGGCAGGCTACTTTATTGGGACTTAATTGTAATTTACTCATAGATACTTCCTTATTTTTGATAGTCATGAATGATCACACCTTGTACCACACGGTTTACGGTACCAGTAGGAGACGGCGTATCTGGTTTATTTTTTACCTTGAGTGAAGTCAATAGGGCAAAGAGTTGGGCATAAACGATGTAAGGGAAGACACGGTAAATATCGTTCAAGACACCGCCACAACCAAGGGCTACTTCTTTGACATTTTCAAGACCAAAGGCTTGATCACTTAAGAGCACAACACGACGAGCAATGTGATCACCAGCAACTTCACGAACCAAGTCCAAGTCGTACTTGCGAGTGTAGTCTGTCGTTGTGCCAAAGATCAAAACAACTGTATCTTCATTGATAAGAGATTTTGGACCGTGACGGAAGCCAACTGGGCTTTCATACATGGTCGCCACTTGACCAGCAGTCAATTCCAAAATCTTCAACTGAGCTTCATGCGCAAGTCCAAAGAAAGGACCAGCGCCTAGGTAGATAACACGGTTAAAGTCGAGGTCAACCAGCTCATTAACATCTGCTGCATTGTCTAGAACTTTACGCGCAAGGCTCGTCACAACTTCAAAACGTTCAGCTTTCACAGCAAATTCTGTAGGATCAAAAACCAAGAGAGCTGTTAGCATCATGGACGTAAAGCTAGAAGTCATGGCAAATCCAGCGTCATTGGAAGCAGTTGGTTGCAAGAGCAAAAGATTGCGCTCATCGCCATGGGCTTGAAGAGCCAATTTCCCGTCCGCTGCACAAGTAATGGTCACTTGATAGAGGTCATCAACTAAGGCTTTAGCCAAGTCAACAGTTGCCACACTTTCAGGTGAATTTCCACTACGAGCAAAGGAAACAAGGACAGTCGCAACATCTTTTTTCAGATAAGTTTCTGGATTGGCAACAATATCAGTTGTCGCAATGGCATTGAAATTCCATTTGCGTTCGTCATAGACTTCCTTAAAGTAAGGCACCAAGGTATCTCCCACATAAGCAGAAGTACCAGCACCCGTCAAGATGACCTTGATATAGTCATGCTTATCAGCGATTTCTTTCAGAAAGGCTGCAATTTCTTCCCGTTTCGCTTGATAGGCTTCAAAAGCCTCTTTCCATACATCAGGCTGTTGGTAGATCTCACGAGTCGTGATTTCTGCACCCAGTTCAAGTAATTCTTCTTTTGTGTAATTTAGCATAGAGTTCCTCTAATCTATTGTTGTTTCATTCCTATTGAAAATATGGGAATGGATTGACTCCCATTCCCATGTATATTCTATACAAGCTGTTCTAACGGTTTTCACGTTGTCACATCGTATACTCAATGAAAATCAAAGAGCAAACTAGGAAGCTAGCCGCAGGCTGTACTTGAGTACGGCAAGGCGACGCTGACGCGGTTTGAATTTGATTTTCGAAGAGTCTTATTCATCTTCGTCATCATCGAAGCCCACTAACAGGTCATTGACTTTTACAATGCTTTCTGCAGCACGGCTCTTATAATCCGCATCTGCACCTGTAAGGCTCGCATTGATAAATTCAATCACCATCGGAAGATTCATCCCTGCGTAGAGTTCAATGTCGCGACCTTCCATAATCAAGCGGCTCACCACGTTACATGGCGTACCACCGAGAAGATCCGCAAAGACTAGGAAATCATCCAATCCTTCGATAGCAGCTTCAAATTTTGCAGTAAATTCTTCTGGGCCATCTTCTGGAAGAAGAGCCACCGCATGAATGTTGTCCTGTGGACCCATGATCATTTCTGTGCTACCTTTAAGTTCTTCACAGAAACGACCATGACTCACCAAAATTAATGATTTAGCCATAAATTATGCGCCCATTCCAAGCAAGAATTTACCGATGAATGAAAGACCTACTGCAAGAACGATAATGATACCGATCGCTTTAGTAGAGTTCATACCTTTCTTACCAAGCAACCAGAAGATAAAGGCAGTAAAGATTGCTGGAAGCAAGCGTGGGAAGATTGAGTTCAAGATGTCTTGGAAGTCAATCATCTTTTCACCGATTGGCAATTTGTAAGAAATGTCAAAGTTAATCATTGTTGCTACAAGAGCACCCATCATGAAGACACCAAGTACAGATGCAGCGTCAATCAAAGCTGTCAAAGTACTTTGCATGTTGTTGATAAGGTTAACCCCTTCTTTGTAGGCAAATTCCAATTGTTTCCAACGGAAGATGTCATAAGCAACTGCAACTGCGATCCAAAGGAAGATACCCCATGGTTGACCAGCGATAGCCATAGTTGCTGCGATAGAACCCATGATAGCAGGTACAAGTGAACCAAAGATAGTATCTCCAAGAGGAGCAAATGGTCCCATCAAACCTGTCTTGATACCGTTAACGGCATCTTTTGAACCTACACCATCTTTTTCTTCCATGGCAAGGTCAAAACCAGCGATAATAGTGTGGAAGAATGGTGAAGTATTGAAGAATTGAGTATGAACTTTCATCATTTCTTTCAATTCAGGAGTTCCATCCCCATACATTTTACGCAATTGAGGCAAGATCATGTAAAGGTAACCAGAAGCTTGCATACGTTCGTAGTTCCAACCTAATTGGAAAGTAAACAAGCTACGTTTGTTGATTTGATTAAAATCTTCTTTTGTAAGTTTGTAATTAGAATTCGTCATCTTCGATTTCCCCACTTTCTGATGGTGTAGAAGGTGCTGCTACAGCTACTTTTTGGCTGTTCTTAAAGTGAACAACTGCAAGGAAGATACCTACGATAGAAACACCGATCATAGACAAACCTTTGAAGTTGTTAGCAAAGCCAATCTTTTCAGCAACATCAGCAGGAAGAGTACCAAGGATACCCGCAACAGCTCCACCAAGACCTGTTACATATGAGTAAAGAACAGTCAACATAGCTGTCAAACCAAATCCCATTGCAAGGTAGTGAAGGTTACGTTTAACTGGAAGGTAACGAAGCAAGATTGCAAATCCAAGACCTGGAAGCATACGACCTGCAAGTGTCAAACCATCTGCAATCCATTGATATTCTTTAACAAGGTCTACTACTGATTGTACAAAAGCACCACCAAAAGCAAGAGCGAAGAATACTGGAAGGGCACGAGAAAGAGCCCAAGGCACTGCACCAAGTAGGTAGTTGCGTTCGATACCTTTGTAGTCAAAGCGTTCGATCGCAGCATCAATACGGTGTGCAAAGAAAGTAGTTGTCATACGTCCAAGAACGTCGAAGTATGTCAAAAGTGCTGCTACTGGTACAGCGATTGTTGTGATCGCAAGATCTGTATCAATACCTTGAGAGATAGAGAATGCTGTTGCAAGAACCGCACCAGAAGTTGCGTCGATACGAGAAGCACCACCGAAGGTACCAACCCCGAGAACGAACAACTGCAAGCTACCACCGATAAACAAACCAGTTGTCACATCTCCCATGATCAAACCAGTAATAAAACCAGCGAATACAGGAGAACCTGCAGATGAAACGATTGTCAACTCATCACAGATTTGATAAGCTGAGTACAAAGTGAGAAGTAAAATTTGCCACCATTGTATCATAACAATGACCTCCTAAAAATTTTTTCCTATTTTAACAAGCTCAAAAAGTCTGAAACTGGATCATTTGGAACCATTTGAGCAGTGAGTTTCACACCTTTTTCTGCTAGTTTGTGGAAATCTTCCACATCCTTGTCTACCACGTTGATAGAACGTGTGATAGAGCGAGTTTCTGGTGTTTGAGACATATTGCCGACGTTGAGTGTTTCAAGCGGAACACCTGCTTCGACCAAACCAAGGAAACGGTCTGGTTTACGTGCAACGATAAAGAGACGTTGGCTATCGTATTTACCAGCAAGGATATTTGCTGCTGCTTTCTCAACTGGCAAGATACTGAGTTTCACACCTGGTGGTGTCGCAAGTTTCAAACCACTCTTTTCAATATCGTTGTTAACAACTTCGTCGTCTACAACCATAATGCGTGAAACATTTAGTTTTCCAGCCCAAAGATTGGCTACTTGACCGTGGATCAAACGTCCATCGATACGGCATCCTACAATTGTCATAAGTTTTCCCCCTTTATGTGTTTTAGTGTAGGTTTACGAGTTAAGTGAATCTCTTCTTTATATTCGCCATCAGTTTCAAAGATGATGATGCGATTAGCACCTTCCTTGAGATAGCTATGAGGGATATAAAGTGAGAGGGTCGGGCCGACGTTCCAGAAACGCCCTAGGTGACGCCCATTGACAAAGGCAACTCCCTTACCAAACTCAGACAAGTCTAAGTAGGTATCCTTCGGTTCTTCAACAGTAAGGTCGAAAGCGTAAAAGGCTGGTTGTCCTTCTATCCATCCTTTTGAAAAATCAATTTTCTCAGGATTATCCAGCGGCAGTGGATATTGTTTCCAATTCAGTAAGAAATGTAGATCTTTGCAGACACCTGTACGAATTCCTTTATGTTGTGTATCTGCTAAGAACTTGTGTCCATAGTTAACACGCCCCATATTTTCGATCAGGATATCAATCTCTGAACAGCCTTCTCGGTTGCCCTGACAGTAGATATCTTCACCAATCTCTGTCTGGTATTGAGTGGCAATCCATTGACCATCTACATAGAGTTGAGCTTGGTCACGTCCATCGATGATACGGAGACGTTCCTCTTCTGCATCCCAACTTGCTTCGGTACGATAAAGAAGGTAACCATAACTTTGACCAAGTTCTTCCATCGCTTTTGGATAGAGGCTTTCAGTAGGACTAGAGAGACTATCCAGGGTTTCAAACAAGGAAACTTTTTCGACTAGTGGAATGGATTCCATTTCCATGCTTTCCTTGTAAAGTGGTTCCAACTGTGGATACTCTGGGAAGTGTGTTGCCATCATCTTCTTGACTGCTAGGTATTTAGCAGTTGGATTTCCTTCTTCATCGAGAAGGGCATCATAGTCGTAAGATGTGACTTGTGGCAAATCCAGAGTTCCTCGAGCTGAGCAACCATTCATGAAACCAAAGTTTGTGCCACCATGGAACATGTAAAGGTTGATAGAGCCTTGCTCCAATACTTCTCGAACAGCCTCTGCCAATTCTTTTGGATCACGAGTGATGATGGGTTCTTTCCAACGGTTGAACCAACCATCCCAGAATTCCATACACATGAGGGGCCATTTTTTGCCATGCTCATCAAAGAATTCCTGCATCTGTGAAAAGTTGTACGGAGCTTTAGAACCGAAGTTCCCTGTCACAAAGAGGTCGTCTTCGATCAAGGTTCCGGCTTTCAGAGTAGCCCTCCATGGGCCATCTGAAGTAAAGAGCGGGCAATCAATCCCTCGGTCTTCCATCAATTTTCGAATTGCTCGTAGATAAGACTTATCTTCTCCATAAGAGCCATATTCATTTTCGACTTGCATCATGAGAATGTTTCCGCCGTTATCCAACAAGCGAGGCACAAGCCTTGGCAATAATTGGTCATAATAGCGAGCAACAGCCTCGATGTAGGCCGGGTCGGACGAGCGAATTCGCATGTCCTTGGTCAAGAGCCAAGCCGGCAAGCCACCAAATTCCCATTCCGCACAGATAAATGGAGACGGGCGTACAATGGCATAGAGACCCAAATCTTGTGCAATTTGAAGAAATCTCTCCAAATTTCTGGCACCTTCAAAATCAAACTCCCCTTCAACAGGTTCGTGTAAATTCCAAGCTACATAGGTCTCGACTGTATTAAAGCCAAGCGCCTTTAAGTTATAGAGAGAATGATACCAATCCTCTGCTGGAATCCTAAAATAATGAATGGCGCCGGACAAAATCTTGAACGGTTTTTCGTCTAAATAGAAATCGTCCTCAATTTTAAATCTGGTCATGTTATTACCTCTGACGAATTAAGTTTGCGCTTTCATTTATTATAATATTAACTATAATCAAATCTTTTGCATTTGTCAATAGGTTTTAGAAAATTATTTAAAATTTTTCTATTTTTTTACTTACCGTTTACCGAAATTATCTAAAAATAGCATGAAAACGATCTTTTTATGTATGATAATTCACAAGAACATCAAATGAATTTTTTTACATGTAAAATAACATTTTTAGTCTATTATTTTAATTTTTTGACCTTAATACTACTCTTTTCTTTATATTTGTGGTAAAATCAAAATTGGAGAAAGAGAATCGAGGTGAAATTTATGGCTATTCCTAAATACCAATATATTAAAGATGAATTAAAAAACAAAATCATCTCTGGTCAATTTGCAAGTGGAGATAAATTTTATACAGAAGCCGAATTGATCGCGATGTACGATGTGAGTTCAATCACAGTTGTTCGTGCCTTGAATGACCTTGCTAAAGACGGCTACATTGTCCGCCAACAAGGTAAAGGTACTTTCGTTTCACGTGCCCGCAAGCACAAACTCGTTGAGTTTTCAGATGTCGAAATCTTTGAAACAAAAGACGATAAAGTTACTGTCCTTTCTATCGAGCGCGGAAACAAACTTGAATATTTAGATAAACTTGGACTGCGTGGAGATCAATTCTACTATAAGATTGAACGTATTCGTCAGACAAACGACGTGACATACATCTACCACACATCTTATATTCCTGAGCAATACATCAATGCCAACTATCCAAATCTTGACTATTATAGCTCTATCTATACACGTTTCAAATTGGATTACCGCATTCACATGAGTGATGAACATTTTGAGGAAATCAACGAAATCGCATTCCCTACACCAGAGCATGCTGCTTCTGTACTCGGAATTGATACACAATTCCCAACTGTCTTCCAAACAAAGACTACAAAACTTGAGGCCACTGGCCAAGTCCTTGCCTATAGTGAAACTTATAAGCGAGCAGACTACTACAAAATCAAATTCATCTCATGTAACCGAGGTCATTAAGAAAAAGCCTGAGCCTAGCTCAGGCTTTTTCTCTATTCATTATAGCACGAGAAAGAAATTGTGAAAACGCTATGAAGGGCTCTTATTTAATTAGTAGCATTTTTACTAAAAACAAGGTAAATTTTCGTCTGATTTTTCCTCTGTTTTATCCCTTATTAGTAAATTTCTCCTAAATCTCATGATTTCCTCTATTTATTATAGTTCTTATATAAACCCACTTGACATTTTACTCCTTAGATAATAAAATAAAATTGGTTTTATGTAAACGCTATCATATATGATAATAACAAGGAGGTTTTGTCATGAAACTAGAAAAGAAACAGCGCTTCTCCATCCGTAAATACGCGGTTGGGGCAGCTTCTGTACTTATAGGATTTGCTTTTAGCGCACAAGTCGTATCTGCCGACGGGATTACTCCAGCTCCAACAGCTGAAGAAACTGTTCAAACTATTCAGGAGAGTCCTCAAGCAGTCAAAGAAGCTGTAGAGTCCAAGGTTCCAGAAAAACTGGAAGAAAAGGCTGACGAGCCTGTAAAAGAGGAGGTCAAAGAAGACCAGGAGGCTCCTCAAACAGTTGCTCCAAAAACAGAAGAGTCAAGCGCACAAGTTGTGACAGAAAATGCTGCTCCAACTCCTAGCGCCGAGAAAAAAAGCCCTGCTCCAGCTGAAACTCCTGCCGAAAGTACTCCTTCAGAAAAGAAAAATGAAGCCGTCACACCTGCAGTAGCCACTCCTAGCACGAAACGAGTAGCTCAGGTAAATGAAAAACTGGCAAAACGAAAAATGATCTCAATCGACGCTGGGCGCAAGTACTTCTCTCCAGACCAACTCAAAGAAATCATCGACAAAGCCAAACACTATGGTTATACCGATCTTCATTTACTAGTTGGAAATGATGGCATGCGTTTCATGCTGGACGACATGACGATCAAAGCCAATGGCAAAACCTATGCAAGCGACGATGTCAAACGTGCACTCGAAAACGGAACCGACGCCTACTACAAGGATCCAAACGGCAACCATTTGACAGAAAGTCAGATGACGGACTTGATCAACTATGCTAAAAATAAAGGTATTGGTCTCATCCCAACTGTAAACAGCCCTGGTCACATGGATGCGATTTTGCATGCTATGAAAGAACTAGGCATCCAAAAACCGAACTTCAACTACTTTGGTAAGGAATCTGCTCGTACCGTTGACCTTGATAACAAAGAGGCTGTTGCATTTACCAAAGCTCTGATTGACAAATATGCTGCTTACTTCGCTGGCAAATCTGATATCTTTAATATCGGACTGGATGAGTACGCCAATGATGCCACAGATGCCAAAGGATGGAGCGTTCTTCAAGCCTATAAATGGTATCCAGAAGATGGATTCCCTGACAAGGGTTATGATAAATTTATCGCCTACGCTAATGACCTTGCTCGTATCGTTAAATCTCACGGTCTCAAACCAATGGCCTTTAACGACGGTATCTACTATAATAGCGACACTAGCTTTGGAACCTTTGACAAAGACATCATCGTTTCTATGTGGACTGGTGGATGGGGTGGATACGACGTCGCTTCTTCTAAACTTCTAGTTGAAAAAGGTCACCAAATCCTTAATACCAACGATGCTTGGTACTACGTCCTCGGACGAAATGCCGATGGTCAAGGCTGGTACAACCTCGACCAAGGACTCAATGGTATCAAGAACACTCCAATCACTTCTGTCCCAAAATCTGATGGGGCTACTATCCCGTTCATCGGGGGTATGGTAGCTGCTTGGGCGGACACCCCATCTGCACGCTATTCATCATCACGCCTCTTCAAACTCATGCGCAGCTTCGCAAATGCCAATGCTGAATACTTCGCAGCTGACTATGAGTCTGCTGAGCAAGCTTTGAAAGAAGTACCAACAGACCTTAACCGCTATACTGCAGAAAGTGTCGCAGCTGTCAAAGAAGCTGAAAAAGCCATTCGCTCACTCGATAGCAACCTCAGCCGTGCCCAACAAGACACCATTGACCAAGCAATCGCAAAACTCCAAGAAGCTGTAAGCAACTTGACCTTCACACCAGAAGCTCAAAAAGAAGAAGACGCGAAACGTGAAGTTGAAAAACTTGCCAAGAACAAGGTAATCTCCATCGATGCCGGACGTAAATACTTCACGCTTGACCAACTCAAACGCATCGTAGACAAGGCGAGCGAACTCGGATACTCTGATGTGCATCTTCTCCTAGGGAATGATGGACTTCGCTTCCTCCTTGATGACATGACCATCACAGCTAACGGCAAAACTTATGCAAGTGACGATGTCAAGAAGGCTATCATCGAAGGAACAAAAGCTTACTACGATGATCCAAACGGAACCACTCTTAGTCAAGCTGAAATCACTGAATTGATCGAGTACGCAAAATCAAAAGGCCTCGGACTCATCCCAGCGATCAACAGCCCAGGTCACATGGACGCCATGCTCGTTGCTATGGAAAAACTTGGAATCAAGAATCCTCAAGCCAACTTTGACAAGGTCTCCAAAACAACCATGGACCTTGAAAACGAAGAGGCGATGAACTTTGTCAAAGCCCTCATCGGCAAGTACATGGACTTCTTTGCAGGCAAGACTAAGATCTTCAACTACGGTACAGACGAATATGCCAATGATGCCACCAACGCCCAAGGCTGGTACTACCTCAAATGGTATGGACTCTATGGCAAGTTTGCTGAGTACTCTAACACCCTTGCTGCTATGGCTAAAGAAAGAGGCCTTCAACCAATGGCCTTCAACGATGGTTTCTACTACGAGGACAAGGATGATGTTGAGTTTGATAAGGATGTCATCATCTCTTACTGGTCTAAAGGATGGTGGGGCTACAACCTTGCATCTCCTCAGTACCTTGCAAGTAAAGGCTATAAATTCCTTAATACTAACGGAGACTGGTACTACATTCTCGGTCAAAAACCTGAAGATGGTGGCGGTTTCCTCAAAAAGGCAATTGAAAACACTAAAAAAACACCATTTAACCAGCTTGCATCTACCAAATATCCTGAGGTAGATCTTCCTACTATTGGTAGTATGCTTGCTATCTGGGCAGATAAACCAAGTGCTGAGTACAAGGAAGAAGAAATCTTTGAACTCATGACTGCCTTTGCAGACAATAATAAAGACTACTTCCGCGCTAACTACAATGCACTCCGCGAGGAGCTTACTCAAATCCCTGCGAACCTAGAAGGATACAACAAGGAAAGCTTGGACGCCCTAAATGCAGCTAAAGAAGCTCTCAACTACAACCTTAACCGTAACAAACAAGCCGAGTTAGACGCTCTCGTAGCCAAGCTCAAAGCAGCCCGCCTAGGCCTCAAACCAGCGGCAACTCACTCAGGAAGCCTCGATGAAAATGAACTAGCTGCCAATGTTGAAACCAAACCGGAACTCATCACAAGAGTAGAAAAGATTCCTTTTGAGGTTATCAAAAAAGAAAATCCGGATCTCCCAGCCGGTAAGGAAAACATCATCACACCAGGTGTAGAGGGTGAACGCACTCATTACATCTCTGTCCTTACTGAAAATGGGAAACAAACAGAAACCGTTCTAGATAGCCAAGTAACCAAAGAACCTGTGACCCAAGTGGTTGAAATCGGTGCCCCTATTACTCACAAAGGGGATGAAAGTGGCCTTGCTCCAGCTGCCGAAGCGAAACCTAGACTAGATATCCAAGAAGAAGAGATTCCGTTCACTACTGTGACACGTGAAAATCCACTCTTGCTCAAAGGGAAGACTCAAGTCGTTACTAAAGGCGCTAACGGCCGTCGCAGTCATTACTACTCTGTGAGCACTAGTGCTGACGGTAAGGAAGTGAAAACTCTTGTAGATAGCCTTGTGACCCAAGAAGCAGTGACCCAAGTTATTGAAGTCGGAACCCTTGTTACCCATGTAGGGGATGAACACGGTCTTGCCCCAGTCGCAGAGGAAAAACCTAGACTGGACATCCAAGAGGAAGAGATTCCATTCACTACCGTAACACGTGAAAATCCGCAATTGCCAAAAGGACAAAGTCAAGTCGTCGTTACTGGTGTAAATGGTCGTCGTACGATTTTCTACTCTGTCAGCACTGCTGCTGATGGCAAGGAAGAAAGAACCCTTGTCAATAGTGCGGTATCGCAGGAAGCGGTCGCTCAGGTGGTCGAAGCCGGAACTGCCGTTGAGAAAGCTGAGCAAGCTGAACCAACTACTAGCAAAGCAGAAGAAAAACAACTTCCTGCAACAGGAAGTCAAGACTCTGCAGGCTTGGTCGCAGCAGGACTCATGGCCACACTAGCAGCTTACGGCCTCACTAAGAGAAAAGAAGATTAACCCCCTTAGACAAGCATATAAAAAAGCGAGATTGAATCTCGCTTTTTATTGTTAGGATTAGTCACCCAGTCCGATACGTTCAAAGATATCGTCCACTCGTTTAGTGTAGTATGCAGGGTTGAAGATTTCGTCGATTTCATCTTGAGTCAGGCGAGAAGTCACCTCTGGATCTGCTTCCAGAAGCGGTTTGAAATCTACTTGGTTGTCCCAGGAGTAGGCTGTTTTTGGCTGCACCAAGTCATAGGCTTGCTCACGCGTCATGCCTTTTTCGATCAAGGTCAACATAGCACGTTGGCTAAAGATAAGACCAAACGTAGAGTTCATGTTGCGGATCATATTTTCTGGGAAGACCGTCAAGTTCTTGACGATATTTCCGAAACGGTTGAGCATGTAGTCAATCAAAATGGTTGTATCTGGTGTGATGATACGTTCAGCTGATGAGTGGGAAATATCACGTTCGTGCCAGAGAGCGACGTTCTCATAGGCTGTCACCATATGACCACGGATAACACGCGCCAAACCTGTCATGTTCTCAGAACCGATAGGGTTGCGTTTGTGAGGCATTGCTGAAGAACCTTTTTGACCTTTGGCAAAGAACTCTTCCACTTCGCGCTGCTCAGATTTTTGAAGACCACGAATCTCAGTCGCCATACGCTCGATGGAAGTCGCGATGCTGGCAAGAACTGCAAAGTACTCAGCATGAAGGTCACGAGGAAGCACCTGTGTTGAGATTTCTTGGGCACGGATACCCAGCTTGTCGCAGACGTATTGCTCTACAAATGGTGGGATGTTGGCAAAGTTCCCAACCGCACCTGAAATCTTACCAGCTTCCACTCCAGCAGCTGCATGCTCGAAACGCTCGATGTTACGCTTCATTTCACTGTACCAAGTCGCTAATTTAAGACCAAAAGTTGTCGGCTCAGCGTGCACACCGTGGGTACGCCCCATCATGATGGTGAACTTGTGTTCCTTGGCCTTGTCAGCGATGATGTTAGTGAAGTTTTCAAGGTCACGACGGATGATGTCGTTAGCCTGTTTGTAAAGGTAGCCATAGGCAGTATCCACCACGTCGGTAGAAGTCAAGCCATAGTGAACCCACTTGCGCTCCTCACCAAGCGTCTCAGAAACTGCACGCGTGAAAGCTACCACATCGTGGCGCGTCTCCTGCTCAATCTCCAAAATACGGTCGATGTCAAAGTCCGCCTTCTCACGAATCAAAGCCACATCTTCCTTAGGGATTTCCCCCAACTCAGCCCATGCCTCGTCAGCCAAGATTTCCACCTCAAGCCAAGCACGGTATTTATTTTCTTCACTCCAAATGTTCGCCATCTCAGGGCGAGAGTAACGGTTGATCATGATTAAGATACCAAGGGCGACTAGAAAGCGACTGAATTTTAGGAAACCAACGACGGACACTTTCGTCCTAAGAGGTTTATCTAAATTCCGAGCTTTCCGCCCGGGTTCAGGTCTGCAAACTAGATACCCATTTCCTTTCTTCTTTTATTTTCTACATGAGGAGCGCTTTTAGCAAGAATCCAAATACTTGAATTTGCCCTCTTCTCCTTATTGTTAAAAATTTTTAGCTCATTCAGAGATTATGTAACCTGTATTCTTTGTTATACTTTTTAACTTCTCTTTAAATTATTTCGAAATAACCAATTTTATAAAATTTCAGAAGAATTTAATATTACTAATTCCGATACTGCTTCCAATAATGGAATCTCATTTCTCAAAATATCTTTATGAATATTTACTCGATAAGTTTGAGATTTCCTATTACTCTTACTGTGAATCAAGGAATTTCTAGTAAAATAAATCCTTTTTGCAAGAGTAATATATATCCCCTCTTCGTCACTAAAAGAAATACCAGGGCCATTACTAAAATCTACTTTATTATTTTGATAGTAGTCTGGATTTTGTTTCAACTCTATTAATCTTTCTCTTAATTCTGTAGGTCTGACATACTCTTTTAAAACAAATTTCAAGGATTCTAATTCATTACCTTGACCATCCTCACCAAAGCCAGTCAATCGTTTATGAGAAAAATAAGCCAACTCCTTGATTTTAGATTTATTCCTATATGAAAAATCAGGATGGGTTATCTTGTTCATCAAATCTTCTATTAATTTTTTATTAAATATTTCATCATAAAAATATTCTAAGATATGATAATAAGAAATAAATTGTATAAATGGATCACTACTTTCCGAAGCTTGTCGGTAGTATTCAATTATAAACGGATCGTATCTCCTTTTTGGTGCCTCCATTTCAAAAGGTTTTACCCCATACAACCTTCTCTCATCACTAATTTTATTCAAATTTTCAGCTTCAATTATTGGTCTATGTTTACTATAAATATAAGTAAAAATAAAAGAATCTTTATATTGTTTGAACTCATATATATCCTTAGGTTCGTTAGAAATAATTTTCAATGAAAAATGATAGGGAGCAATTCGACTCGATAGATACGTTAAGAATGGTTCATATTTCTTATCTTGTTCAAATTCTACTTGTTCAAGTCTCCCAACTCTTCTCTTACGCATATCCATATCTTTAAAATACATAAGTATGTCATAACCAGGATGAACCATTTCCTCAATTCGTTTATATAGTAAATAAAATGTTGCAACATCAGAAATTCCAGCTATACGATAATTTATATTAGAAGCATTATCCGCTACCTCTATAGGAGAGTAGTAATATCTCGGAGGACGTCTTANATCACTTGATGTCAAAAACAGTTCAAAACTAGTACTAGACTCTAAAAAATAATTTTCTTCCTGCTTATAGTTAGGTAATGAGAAAAACAATTTCTCCATTTCTTCATTATCAAACATCAATAATTCATTATCTACATATACTGAATTTTCCACCTTAAAGTATATTTTATCACCGGGTGTATCGACCTGAAGTCCCAAATATTCAAACAACTTTGTTTTAAAAGTAATATAATCCATAATTTCTTATTCAAATTCTTCTTTTCCAATCCACACAAATGGACAATGATCTAGCGTATTCAAATCCGTATCCAGTGCCAAATCATAAATCACCAAATAGTTTTCTGGGTGCTGAGCTACTAGCTCTTCATGCTTGTCTTTCACCTTTTCGTGATCCCCACTAGCATGCAAGACCTCAACGACTGCTCCACAGCCTTATCTTGTTTAATAAAACCATTGTACAACCAGAATACTCTAGACAGAAATCCCCTTCATATTGGCTTCTAGAATAGGCATCTCAACCCCCAACTTCAGACCAGTCTGATAAACACTTTGACAACAATAAAAGATATCTTGTTTGTCATTATGCAAGGTCATGATTTTTCGGGTCAGCTCATTTTTCGCAAACATAGCTTTCATGGCCTTCCCTGCAATCCAAGCGGGAATTTTATAAGGCAAGAGTTCTGCTTTGTAAAGTTTCAAATTCACACCACGCGCTTCTACGACTTTCAAAGCCTCTCGAATGGCCTTGATGGCTAATGATAATTCCGAAGAACTGTTCATCAAGTTCAAAGCCAATTTTTCTGGATTTTCTAGATTTCCCGAGCGTGCAGCTGTCGAGGTGACACCCGCATTAATCGCCATGTGAATCCAAATCCACTCGACCATATCATGGGGAACCTCCCACTTCAAATCTGCTGAAGTCAGCAAATCCGTCAAGTCAGCATAATTGGGGATGTGTGCTTTTTTCTCCCCTTCTAACATTAAATGGTCGAACAAGACGCCATCCAAATGGTCCTTATTCATATGACCACCAGCTGTCGGAAATGCGAGAATATAGTCATACTCCCCTGCCCATTTCTCTACTTCCTCTCGCGTATTCCAGAAATTACAGAAGAAAACGAGAGTTCCTTTAATCTGATTTTCTCGCAAAGTTTCCACAGCTCCTTTTACAAAACCCTGACGCACACTGATAAAAATAAAATCATATTCCGCATGAGCCTCCGCCACATGAACCACATAGGTATCCCGTTTATTTTCACCTTTGGAAACATAACGGCCATCTAGCAAATCAACTGGCAAAACGTTTGGTGCTGTACTTTTCTTACTTTCTCTCAGCACGTGATCTACCTGATGACCTGCTTTTTGAAAAGCATAGGCATAAATGGTCCCGATAACCCCAAGACCTAAAATTGCTATTCTCACCTAAAAATCAATCCCTTCTCCAAACTCAACCACGCTATCCGGCACATCACTGAACAAGGTCACATGCCCCATCTTGCGGTTGTACTTCGCTTCTATTTTACCATACATGTGAAGGTGGGCGCTTGGATTTTCTGTGACATATTTTTCAGCGACCTCAACGTGTTGGCCGAGTACATTAAGCATAACGGCTGGCGCATGCAGTTTAATAGCTGGCAATGGTGCTCCTAGAACGCCTAAAATATGGGTGTCAAACTGGGAGAAGTCGCAGGCTTCGATAGAGTAGTGGCCAGAGTTATGTGGACGTGGAGCAATCTCATTGACGATGATGTCATCGGCAGTCGCAAACATTTCCACGCAGAGAGTTCCAGACAAGTTCAGTTGTTCAGCGATTCGCACTGCCATTGCTTTTGCTTTTTCTGCTAGACTTTCTGAAACGCGAGCTGGCACAATGGTCTTGGACAGGATGTTATTGCGATGGATATTTTCCTGAACGGGGAAAACCGTCACATCCTTGCCATTCCCTGATACAATGACAGAAATTTCAAGGTCAAAGTTGACGAATTCTTCCAAAACGCAGTCTGCTGAGTCGGCTAGTGCACGGGCTTCTTCCAAGTCTGCTTCTGAGCGAATGACTTTTTGTCCATGCCCATCGTAGCCACCAGTCGCAGTCTTAAGAACATAGTTTTTCGACAGGTCGATATCCGCCAAATCTTGGCTAGAATTCACAACCTTGTATGGTGCTACAGTGACTTGAGCCTTGTTTGAGAGGAAGTCCTTTTCAAAAATGCGATTTTGAGAAATGCGGAGCAGGTCTGTTCCTTGAGGGAGTTGTCCATCCTTAATGACAGCATCCAGACCGTCAGCATCGACATTTTCAAATTCATAAGTGAGGACATCACATCGCTCAGCCAACTGACGGAGGGCGTCCACATCGTTATAAGGTGCCACGATGATTTCCGCCACACGAGAGGCTGGGCAATCCGCCGCAGGATCCAGCGCGATGACCTTGTGCCCCATATAGATAGCAGAAATGGCCATCATCTGACCAAGCTGACCGCCACCGATAATTCCGATTGTTTTAGATAAGCTCATTTGTAGACTCCTCTGCGATTTTTCCTTGCTCTTCTGCGAAATCTGCCAATGCTATCGCGATAGCCTGATCCTCTACTGACAGGAGACGGAGGGCAAAGAGGGCAGCGTTAGTCGCTCCTGCTTCACCGATAGCCATAGTTGCGACAGGCACGCCACCCGGCATCTGCACGATAGAGTAGAGCGAGTCCACGCCACTAAGGGCACGCGATTTGACGGGTACACCGATGACAGGAAGGGTTGTTTTAGCAGCAACCATACCTGGCAAATGAGCTGCGCCACCTGCACCTGCGATAATGACCTTGATACCACGACTACGTGCTTCTTCGGCATGTCTGAACATGAGATCAGGTGTACGGTGGGCAGAGACAACCTTCTTTTCGTAGGCTACACCGAAACGGTCTAAGATTTCGGCAGTTTTTTGCATGGTTGCCCAGTCGGATTTTGAGCCCATTATGATGGAAATAATTGGTTTAGTCATAATTTTTCCTTTTCTTTTTTGATAATGGTCTTAGGTGGTGGGGACGGAAGCAAACCTTCGGTTTCATTCCTAAACTTTGAGCCTAAGGTCTCAAAGTTTCCCCCGACCAGAACAGTGAATGTTCTGGTCTTTTCACCACGGCGACCATTAACGTATTTGGCGACTTCGTCGCGTTATTTTTATACTTTTACTTCATAGCCTTGCTTCCGATATCTGTTCGGTAAAAGAGGCCTTCTGTTTTTTGTTGGGAGAGTTCTTGATAGATGGTTTCTTGAGCTTCTTTGACGGTATCGGCTGTGGTGACGAGCATATAGACACGTCCGCCGTTTGATAGCAGTGCTCTGCTATTTTCCGCAAACTTAGCCCCTGCATAGTAGGTGATGATGTCGCCTTCGGTTTTAGCTGGCAATTCCACACCCTTTTCATAGTCTAGCGGGTAGCCGTTTGATGCGACAACCACACCCAAAGTCACACCCTTCTCCGTCCACGTGATGGTCGGCTCCTTGCCATCGAGAATATCCGTAATGTTTTGCGCAAAATCAGAGGTCAGACGAGGCAGGATAATCTGTGTTTCGGGATCTCCGAAGCGAGCGTTAAACTCTATAACCTTCGGACCGTCAGCAGTCAAAATAAGCCCTGCGTAAAGAACACCAAGATACGGACTACCTTCTTTAATCATCCCTTCAAGGACTGGCTTGACAATGGTGTCAACCGCCGTATCAACCACGCTCTGTGGCAAGTGAAGAACTGGCGCATAAGATCCCATACCGCCCGTGTTAGGCCCCTTATCGCCGTTGTAGGCACGTTTATGGTCCTGAGCTGTCGGCATGATGTAGAACTTGTCCCCATTGACAAAGGCAAAGAGAGAGAACTCTTCTCCGTCAAGGAATTCCTCGATGACCACACGCGCTCCTGAGTCACCAAATTTATTGTCTAAAAGCATCTCGTGAGCAGCTTCGACGGCTTGCTCAACCGTTTCAGCAACGACAACACCCTTCCCGAGCGCCAATCCATCCGCCTTGACTACGATTGGAGCGCCTTTTTCTTCGATATAAGCCTTGGCCTCCTCGAAATCTGAAAATGTGCCATAGGCTGCTGTCGGGACGTCGTATTTGACCATGATTTCCTTAGCAAAATCCTTGGACCACTCCAGCTCCGCTGCAGCCCTAGTCGGACCAAAAGCCTTGAGCCCAGCTTTGTTAAAATCATCCACGATACCAGCAGCAAGGGCATCATCTGGCCCAATGAAGGTCCAAGCAATATCGTTGGCTTTTGCAAACTCAATCAGTTTAGAATGTTCGGAAATAGAGATATTCACTAATTCCAGACCATCCAGAGTCATCCCATCATTCCCAGGAGCAACAAAGACCTGCTCAACATCCCGAGACGCCAACAACTTCTTAGCAATCGCATGTTCACGACCACCCGAACCGACAACTAACAGCTTCATCTCTCAACCTCTTTTGCGAATTATTTACTAATATTATATCATAAACGTTCGTTTTAATCTAATTATATCTACAAGTAGAAAAATACAACATAGAGTAAACTTACTGAAGCTAGTTCATTTTTTAAATCTTTAAACACTTAATGAGGCTGGGACAAAAAAATTTTGACTTTAGGAATTCTATACGATAAATTCTTAGACTGGGTAAATGAAATAAAAAAGCGAACAAGAAAAAATTCTGATTGTCAGAAAACTATCTTTGTTCGCTTTTTATATTTAAGGCTAGAATTTTGTCCCAAGCTCATTAAGTGCGGAATATCTCTAAAGTATATAGCCATGTTTTATATCTACCAGACATAGGAAATCTGATTTATTCGTTTCATTTTTATATCAATTACATCAAAACACTCTGGTGTGAATATAGCTAAATTGAAACCTTCTAGATTCATAACACTACGGAATTCAATTCCTTGAAAGGCATATTGTTCAGGATATTCTTCTGAGACTATAGATCTGACAAAATCAGCTATATATTGAGTTGGGAGATAATCTAAAACATCATCAGAATTTCTCATTACTCTCCCCATCTCATAATCAATTTGTTTTAGATGCTTTTTATTAATTGCCAACTCAGCAATGTCATCAATAATCCCATCTTGAAAGGGACTAATTTCATTGATTTTTTTAAAATCAATGACTGTTATAGGAGACTTTAATTCAAAAGTCCCAATGCAGACATGGTCATATAAACCTGTTCTAGTTTCATGTAATGCTGTTTTTTCTGTATCACCCAAATATAACGTCACAATCCCTCTTGCATTCGCTCTTCCATCAGCAGATTTACCTTTAGGGGGTGCACCTATTTCTTTCGGCTCAAATTGTTTTCTATCTTTTGCAATTCTACATCTAAAGAATTGTTCTCCTCCTGAATAAGTCTTTTGGATAGCTTCACAATACTTTGCTAAAATACCTTTATTAATCTGGTTAGAATGAAAACGATTATTATATTTAATATCTTCAACAAAACATTCCCAACCCTTACTGAATAACGAATGCGCCTGTAAATAGATAGGATCATACATTTTATCTACTCCAACAGGTGAGTTTAACAAGTTTGGAATTTCTTCAAACAGTTCTTTACAAATTTCTGAAAGCATTTGATAAACCTTATACTCATCATTAGTAGTAAATATATTCCAATTTGTTGCTACTTCAGTTTTTAATAGCGTCTCTTGACCAGATTGGAAATTTTCTATTTTTTCTATTGGAGAAAAAATAGAAATAAATGAACTAAAATAATCAATTAAATAATTATCTTTCTGCGTATCATAAACAAAGTCATTCGCATTATTACATAAATCACAGCTAGACTGTCTTCCAGCTATGACTACTTGAGATTTAAGAATTTCATCTGCAAAGCATTTTTGACAAAACTTCATTAACTATCTGTCTCCATTTATTTGATCAAGATATTTACCAACCAATTCAATATGATGCATCATGGTTAATTTTTTAATGGTGCCAAGCCCTGGATATGTTTTGGTATCGGACAATCGTTGAAACTCTTTGATCGCCATTGTCTGTGATATTTTACCTTCTTCAATAGCATTTATTAACTTTTCGAGAGCCTCCTCAAACTTACCCGCTTGGTTTCTCTGCTTTTCATTTGTATTAGATACAAAATGATGAATTCTTAAATCTTGTTTTTCGTTAAAATAAACGATATGAATAGCTATAGCAGTGGGGGCAAATCCTGAATCACTGTAGCTCTCGCCAACAATAGAGTAATCCGAAAACCCCTTATACCCATCCTTTAAAAAATATTTATGATCTTCTGAGAAAAATTCATCTGTTTTTTTAGCATAATCTACATTTCTTGGCGCTTTCTTAAATCTGTCACTAACTTTGACTTTGCTCCCGCTAACCTCTCTGTTTAACTTACTGTCTTCCCCAATAATATTGTAGGCTGTTAGTTCTGTATTATAATTATCTTCGTATCCATTTAAATCATCAGGATCTTTACATATTGTGATTTGCCTACTCATGTCATCATTCTGCTTGAAATTATCAGCTTTTTGATAATCTGTGCTTATCAGTGAGGCAAAGTACAAATGCTCACTCTGCTCAATCACTTTGTCTAAGCGGCTTGCTCGATTTTTTTCGTTTTTGCTGTATTCCTCATTAAAGAACCCTACTGCTGGATTCATNATGAGGGCACACGGCTGCTTCTTCGTTGCAAATGCTTCCAAAGTACTGACCAGAGTTGGGGATAATCTCACTGGTTCAATAATTGGAATAACATTGTTGCTTAACTTATTATTTTCTAATAACTCTCTGAGCGCTATTAATTCATATTGCCGACCTCTTAGGTATGGAAAATACATACTTTGCTCCTCCTATTTTCGTAAAAATTGTGCAAGTGCATCATAATCCTTTGGTTTAAAGTTCATGAAATACACCAAAAACTTGAGTTCATATGGGACCGCCGCAAACAATTCTTTATTGATTGGATTTCTTTTTTTCAGTTCAATTAAAAAATCTGAATAAAATTGTTCTAGTCGAATATCTTCAGTTAGTTGCCTACAAACATCGTAATAATCGAATTGAGAGACCTGAGGTAAAGAACCAAAATGCTTCTCAATAATACTTTCATATTCGCGTTTCCGAAGAATACTGAAAATGATATCTCTATCTAAATCATTATTGTATTCCTTGGGTTCCATCACTGTTTTAATTTTTACGTTTTTTTGTAAAATATATAGACCAATAGGTTTATTAATCTCATCAATTTTTCTTTTCGCCATTTCTATGTTCTTTTCGTATGTCAAAATGGCAACATGGTTAAAAGCTTTATAATATTCATTGATTTGGTTTTCAAGTCTGTCAAAATTGTCTAATTCTGTTTTTATTTCATACACAACCGCCTTCCCGTTGATTAAAATAAAATCTGGTTTTGCTCGACCGACAGGTATCTCTGTTAAAGCTGTTGTAGTATTGACACTATGTATTCCTAATAAACGTTTATTTAAAAGAGTATTCTTATAGAAGTATTCGTTCCGATACGACCGAGATAGTTTATTATAAACATTTTGAATAGTGGACAAATTATTTTCTAATTTATAATGTTGCGAAACACGCTCAAAAACTGAATCTTTTTTATTTTGTACGAGATTTTTGATAGTATTTCTGGAAAAAAATCTATTTATTAAATAATTTTTTTTAATTTCCAAATCAATCCCCTCCTTGATTGCGCTCTGCTAACATCATTATATCAAAAATATTTACTTCTAACATAGTTTATCATAACTTTATTTATTACCTTGCTGATAAAATTATGATGTTTTCTAATTTACAAATAAATTCGCTTCTCGTAATTTTTTTATTAATCTATTATTTCATTTCAAAAAAAGGAAAGAAACTGTTTTCTTCCCTTTTGTTTTCTTAATGTCTAAAATGTCTTACTCCTGTGAAGACCATAGTCAAGCCGTATTTGTCCGCCGATTCGATGGATTCTTGGCCACTCATTAACCAGTTATATCAGAAAGGTTAAAAAGTAGCTCTCATTTAATCGTTTTTCATTTCGCATATTTTTCTAGATGTGTTTGGATTTTTGGCATGATGAGATGCATTATTTTAAGATTCGTAAAAGCTATTATCATGGCTAATAAAAGATAGACAAAGACTGATAACAAAGGAACGTCAGAAGACCAATAGTGGGAAATAATCATTAGAACCATTGGCAATTCTAGGGTTACTGTGACGACTCCAGGAACATAACCCCTAAATCGCATGCACATGATATAATGGATTATGAAATGAGATGTATAAGCTATTACAAAAGATAAATAGAGTAAAGTGTTGTGAGTTATTTGGCAGAATCCAGAAATAAACACCAGGATGATAAATTCCTCCAACACACCTACTGCAAAAGCGGAGCCTTGCGTAACGGAACCAAAGAACGGTTTCTTAAAAGTTTCTAATTTTTGATGATGCCGTGTTTTCCACAAGGGCATAAAAATCATTTCTTCAAAATCGTGTAAAATAAATAAAATAGGTAGCATCCAAACATTAAAAAGAATGCTCATATCTTTACCTCCTTAATAACAACTAACAATTGTACAATGTTAAGAATAAATGATAATCATATATCACGCGCAACACTTTTAGTATAAAGATAAACTGTTACAAAAACAAGAGGTTAAGAGAAATTGGCACAGTTTGACCAAAAGTGTGACAGGAAAGGAAAAATACCATGGAATATCAAACGCGACAATGGCTGGAGGAAGCCTTGTTCGATTTATTAGCAACTAAGAAATCCCTTCATAATATCAGCATTGCAGAACTCAGTGAGCATGCTCAGATTGCTAGACGAACGTTTTATCGTTATTACCATTCAAAAGAGGAAGTTCTTACGAACTATTTAGACCGCTTAATTCAAGACTATATTATCGAACTTCAAACAGCAAAACTGACTAATTTTGAAGATTTGGTGAACCTTTTCTTTCAGTATTGGAGCCAGTACACTGAGCCATTAAAAATTTTGCAGGACGCAAACTTGCTCGTGCTTATCTTGCAAAGGTCTTATGATAAGCTTTCTGCTGCTTATACCACTGTCATGGCACCTTGGCATGTCACAAACAGTAATCAAAGACAAATCACCTATGATAGTAGATTCATCGTTGGAGGTCTCTACAATATTTTTGATGAATGGTTAAAAACAGATTACCAGACAATGCCTGTTAACGAGCTAGTCACAACAACCTTAAACACCATAAAACGTATGAAAAATAGTTAAGTGAGAAACTGAGTTTTTCGATATTAGTCATGAACAGCTCTGACAAATCATTTTAATAATTTCTAACACTAAAATGCTTATTGTTTTAGACATACAAAAAGAGAAGACAACTTACGTCTTCTCTCGTTGTTAGTGATAAATCATTTATCACAGTTGATAATGAGCTAATTTTTAAATACCCATCAATGTCTAAAATGTCTTACACCAGTAAAAATCATAGTCAGGCCGTGTTTGTCAGCTGCTTCAATAGACTCTTGGTCACGGACTGATCCTCCAGGCTGGATGATCGCCTTGATACCTGCTTTGGCGATTTCTTCCACGTTATCCGCAAATGGGAAGAAGGCATCGGAAGCAAGCACAGCGCCGTCAAGACGGTCTTTGGCTTGGTCAATGGCGATACGAACAGAGGCCACACGGTTAGTTTGACCTGGGCCGACACCCAGCGTCATGTGGTCGTTGGTTACGATGATTCCATTTGATTTGACGTACTTGATAGCTTTCCAAGCGAATTCAAGAGCAGTTGCCTCTGTCTCAGTTGGTTGGCGTTTGGTCACCACTTGCCAGTCTGCTGGGCTTTCTTTGACCACGTCTTGATTTTGAACGAGGAGCCCACCGACAACACCTGTGTATTCTGCTTCCACTTCACTGGCATCTTGAGCGTCAAATGGCAAGGCAAGGATGCGCAAGTTTTTCTTTTTGTTGGTCAAAATGGTTAGCGCTTCATCCGTATAGCTTGGTGCGATGATGATTTCAAGGAAGACACCGTGCATCTTCTCAGCTGTCGCAGCATCCACCTCACGGTTAAGGACGACAATTCCACCAAAGATAGACACTGGGTCAGATTCATAAGCGTAGTCCCAAGCTGTTTCAATGTTGTCAGCCTGACCGATTCCACATGGGTTCATGTGTTTGAGAGCCACAACAGTTGGACGGTCTTTGAAATCACGGATGATACGGATAGCTGCATCCGCATCACGAATGTTATTGAAGGACAATTCTTTACCGTTGAGCTGTTTCGCTGATGCAATCGAATAGTCTGTCGGCAAAGCTTTTTGGTAGAAGTCCGCATCCTGCTGAGGATTTTCCCCATAACGCATTGGTTGCTTGAGGTCATAGGTTAAAGTGAGCTTTTCAGGTTTGCTTTCTCCGACTTGAGCTGTGAAGTATTCTGCAATCAAAGCGTCATAAGCCGCTGTGTGACGAAAAACCTTGGCTGCTAAACGTTGGCGAGTTTCATAAGTCGTTTCACCATTTGCTGCCAATTCATCAAGCACCACTGCATAGTCAGCAGGGTCTACCACAACTGTCACGCTGTCGTGGTTTTTCGCTGCTGAACGAAGCATGGATGGCCCGCCAATATCGATGTTCTCCACCGCATCAGCGTAGGTCACATCTGGTTTGAGAATCGTTTCCTTGAAAGGATAAAGGTTGACTACCACAAGGTCAATGAGCTCGATCTGATTGTCCTTAGCCGCTTCCAAATGGCTATCCAAGTCACGACGAGCCAAAAGTCCACCGTGAATATTTGGATGGAGAGTCTTGACACGACCGTCCATCATCTCTGGAAAACCCGTCACATCATCAATCGCAATGGTCTTCACCCCAGCATTATCAAGGGCAACCTTAGTTCCACCTGTCGAGATAATCTCCCAACCAAGTTTTTTGAGTGCTTGGGCAAATTCAACAATGCCCCCTTTGTCTGAGACGCTGATTAAGGCGCGTTTAGTCATTATTTCTCCTTCTCCAAAACCATATATTTAACTTCGTATAAAATATCTATTAGATACACTTCTTTTGAAGCTTTACCCCATAAGGGGTATTTAATAATATTTTTTATTCCACCATGTATGAAATTAATCAACCATACTATTATAACTACGATTAAAATTAAACCCAAAAATGTTTCAACAGAAATAGCTGTCTCATCTGCAACAAATAATTTATTTAAAGCCAAAGTGACAAAAGCCGTTGTCAAAATTATACCAATCCTACCAACAAATTGTATTGAACTTTCATATCGCTTAATCGACCTATCACGTTTATCTGTCAAATCAGATATTAACAACTTCACAGCATAACTAGCTTTTTCTCCATACATAAGAATCAATTCATACTTTATTTCTCTACATAGCTCTTCAAATTTATTAGGTTTTCCGTCTGAAACTTTATCAAATTTTCGACTGAGATAAATAAAGTACCCCAAAGAAAACACAGTAAAAATAAGNAAAGCTATTTTAACACACAAATCACCAAAATCCCACAACCAAAGTACATAACTTGTTAACATTAGAGCAATAAATACAATTAAGCTAATTAGAAATTTATTTCTAATTTTTATTACTTTAGGGTAAAATTGTTTTTCATACTCATTAAAAAATTCTTCAAATTCTTTAACTTTATCTAGTAAATTCTTAACAGCTTTATTATTCAAAATTTACCTTCTCTCCACTCCCAAGCTATCCAGAACCTCTGGATACAACTTGTACTCTGCCTCATGAATACGAGCTTCAAAGCTTTCGATGGTATCATCAGCTAGACGTGGAACACGGACTTGTTTGATGACCTTGCCTGTGTCCACACCTGAGTCCACCCAGTGAATGGTCACGCCGCTCTCAGCGACATCAGCTTTCCAAGCGTCCTCAATCCCATGAGCGCCTGGAAATTCTGGTAGGTAGGCTGGATGAATGTTAATGATCCGACCTTCATAAGCCGACAATAAGGTTGGGCCGACAATTTTCATATAACCCGCCAAACAAACCAAGTCAATCTGGTGTTCTTCCAAGAGTTCGACAAGAGCAGCTTCGTAGTCCGCCTTGTTCTCAAACTCCTTGAGTTCAAAAGCATAGGACAGGACGCCGAGCTTTTCTGCACGCTCGAGCACATAGGCGTCACGATGGTCTGAAAAAACAAACTCCACCGGAAACTCTTCAGCAATCACCTGAAAATTTGAGCCATTACCAGAGGCAAAAACCGCTATTTTTTTCATTTGATGATGACACTTTCGTTTTCTTTCTTAACGATGCGACCAATTTCATAGACTGGTTCATCCAGCAATTCTTTGACACGGCCTACATTTTCAGGGCTAACTGCCAACATGAGTCCAACACCCATATTGAAGATTTCAAACATTTCTTCATGCTTGATTTCACCGTATTTTTCAAGAGCCTTGAAAATTGGAAGCACTGGAACCTTGCTTTCTTCAATCTCAGCAGCCAAGTCATCTGCAAACATACGAGGGACATTTTCGATAAAGCCACCACCTGTGATGTGGGCAATACCGTTGACCAACTCTTCCTTGATGAGTGGTAAGACAGCCTTGACATAGATACGAGTTGGCTCAAGAAGGACTTCCTTGAGCTTCTTACCTTCCAATTCTGGCAAGACTTCCTCACCTGTGTAGTCGGCAAAAACACGACGCACGAGTGAGTAACCATTTGAGTGAATCCCACTTGACGCAAGTCCGAGAAGGACATCACCTTCAGCCACCTTTGAACCGTCTATGATTTGAGATTTTTCAGCCACACCTACTGCAAAACCAGCCAAGTCATAATCATCTTCGCCATACATGCCAGGCATTTCAGCCGTTTCTCCACCGATGAGGGCTGCGCCTGCCTGCACACAACCTTCTGCTACACCAGCAACCACTTGTTCTAGTTTAGCTGGTTCATTCTTGCCAGTCGCTACGTAGTCAAGGAAGTAAAGAGGCTCCGCACCTGCAGCGATGATGTCGTTAACACACATAGCCACACAGTCCTGACCAATCGTATCATGCTTATCATACTTGATGGCCAACATGAGCTTGGTCCCGACACCGTCAGTCCCTGAGATCAAGACAGGCTCTTTTACCCCTGTCTTTGAAAGGTCAAACATGCCACCAAAGCCACCAAGAGCTCCCATAACACCCGCACGCTCCGTACGAGCCACGTGCTTTTTGATTCGTTCAACAACTTCATAACCCGCTTCAACATCCACACCGGATTGCGCATAAGCATTTTTATTTGTCATCTTCTCTTCCTTTCCTTTCATGGAGAGTCTTTATCCGTCTACTTGTAAAAACTGGTCTTTTCTTCAAAACTTCTTTGATAGTCTTCCTCATAGTCGTAGAGAGGAGTTGGGTAGTCGCCGTCAAAGTAAGCGACACAGAGACCACCATTCGGTGCATCTGTTTCAATCCCGATAGAGTTAATCAAGCCATCAATCGAAAGATAGGTCAGGCTATCCGCACCAATGATTTGGCGAGTTTCTTCGACCGTATGATTGGCCGCAATCAACTCCTGACGCGTCTGGATATCAATCCCGTAGAAACATGGATAAGCCAGCGCTGGACTACCAATGGCAACGTGAACCTCAGACGCACCTGCTTCTTTCAAAAGCTGAACGATACGGCGAGAGGTCGTCCCACGAACAATGGAATCATCAATCATCACCACACGTTTGCCTTTGACAACACCCGAAACAGCAGACAGTTTCATCCGCACCCCTTGCTCCCGCAATTCTTGAGTCGGTTGGATAAAGGTGCGTTGGGTGTATTGGTTTTTGATGAGACCCATTTCATTTGGCAGACCAGATTCTTCTGCAAATCCCATGGCTGCGCTGAGCGAGGAATTTGGCACACCAACCACGATATCCGCTTCGTGCTTGAACTCACGCGCTAATTGGGCCCCCATACGTTTGCGAGCTGTATGGACATTGACACCGTGGATATTAGAATCAGGACGAGCAAAGTAGATATACTCCATAGAACAAATCGCCAGCTGGGTATCATTCGTATAGCTATCGTACTGAATCCCATTGTCATCTACGATTACAATCTCTCCTGGTTTTACATCGCGAATCCACTCAGCACCAATAACTTCAAAAGCACAGGTTTCTGACGAAACCACCACCGCTCCGTTTGCCATTTTCCCAATAGAAAGTGGACGGAAACCATTAGGATCAAGCGCAGCAATCAACTTATCCTCAAATAGCAGGATATAAGCAAATCCGCCTTTGACAAGGCTGAGCGCCTCCTTGATTTTGCCCATCAAGTTCGGATTGTGACTTCGACGAATGAGGTGAGCCAAGATTTCCGAGTCCGAAGTTGAACTGAAAATAGCTCCTCTTTGTTCCAATTCTTTCTTGAGCGATTCAGCATTGGTCAAGTTTCCGTTGTGAGCCAATCCAAACTGCATATCGTGAAAGCGGAAGAGAAAGGGCTGGATATTATCTACAGAAGCTTCGCCAGCAGTCGCATAACGAACATGCCCAATCGCGCTCGCTCCAGTCAGTTTATCCAAATTAGCTGGATTTCTGAACACTTCTGATAAAAGCCCCATGTCACGATGACGCTTCAATTGCCCCTGATCATTGGAGAGGATCCCTGCCCCCTCCTGACCACGGTGCTGAAGACTGTGGAGACCAAAATAGGTCAATTTAGCAGCATCTGGATGGCCCCAGATACCGAAAACACCACATTCTTCATTAAGAGATTTTACTTCGTATGTCATTTTTTATACCTTTTATTTCCCTGTGAAATAACGCACAGCCGACGCGAACAGGTGCTGGTCTTTATTTCCTGGGATGTTTTGGAAAAGACCTTCTTCATAACGTTCTGAGTGTCCCATCTTACCGATGATTTGACCATTCTTGCTGGTAATTCCTTCGATGGCATTTACCGAACCATTCGGATTATACTTAGAGTCCATACTCGGTTTGCCTTCAAAGTCAACGTATTGGCTAAAGATTTGACCATTGTCGCGGAGCTCCGCAAATTCCTCGGCCGTCACAACAAACTTCCCTTCACCGTGCGATACTGGAATGGCATGGATATCGCCCACTTGTACTCCAGCTAACCATGGTGAGTTTGTATTAGCAATCCGAGTTTCCACCATCTTGGCCACGTGCTGGTTGGCATCATTGTAGAAGAGGGTTGGGCTAGTACTGTTAGCATCCTCAAAGTTCCCGTATGGAAGAAGACCTGATTTAACGAGGGCTTGGAATCCATTACAGATACCAATAATCAAACCACCACGAGCGATAAAGTTATCAATAGCTACACGCACTTTTTCATTAAGCAGGATATTGACAATAAACTTAGCTGAACCATCGGGCTCATCTGCAGCTGAGAAACCTCCCGCGAAGAAGAGAATGTTAGCCTTGCCAATATTGTCAACCATGGTTTCAACTGACTTGACAATAGCCTCTTCATTCAAGGTCACGAATGGCACCAAGTTGACCTCAGCCCCTTCTTTTTCGAAGGCTTTAGCTGAGTCATATTCTGAGTTGGTTCCTGGGAATACTGGGATGTAAACCACTGGTTTTTCAATAGTTTCTTTAGCTTTAATGACTGTCTCAGAAGCGATAGCTGGCACTGCTTCCAGTTCTTTTGCTTGGGCAAATTCAGTAGGGTAAACTTCTTCCAGTTTGCCTTGGAAGACACTGTCAAGTTTCTGTCCATCTAGCTTCACACCGTTGACAAGGAGTGTAAAGTCTGCTTTTGTTTGTCCAATTTTCTCTACTCCAGCAATCTCTTCAGGAGATGTGAAGACAAATCCGCCTAATTGAGCTGTCAAGGCTGTTTCAAGTTCAAGCAAGGTCACCTCTGCACCGATATGGTTCCCAAAAGTAGCAAGAGCCAAGCTTTCAAGAACACCTCCGTATTTGACAGCTGATGCAGATGTTACTTTGTGGTCAGCTTGGATGGCTTCAAATTGAGCAAAGTTAGACTTAATCAAGTCAAAATCAATCTCTTGTGCCAAGGCTTGGCCTGGAATGTAGTAGATGTTTTCACCAGCAGTCTTGAACTCAGGAGAGAGGATCTTACGGCTATCTGCCGTCGTCACCCCAAAGGCAACCAAGGTTGGCGGTACGGTCAATTCTTCAAAAGTACCAGACATAGAATCCTTACCACCGATAGATGGTAAGCCAAGCTGGATTTGTGCTTCGATAGAACCTAGGAGAGCTGCTACTGGCTGACCGAAACGCTCAGCTTGTTTGTCCATACGCTCAAAATACTCTTGGTAAGAGAAACGGGCCTTAGACCAATTGGCACCTGTCGCCACTAGACGAGCGGTTGCTTCGATAACCGCATAGGCAGCGCCATGATATGGAGACCATTCTGCCACATATGGGTTGAATCCTTGAGCCATGACTGACGCAGTGTGAGTCACTCCGTGCTGAACTGGCAATTTCTGCACAGATGCCTCAGTTGGTGTGAGTTGGTAGCGACCGCCAAGTGGGTGATTGACCGTTGAACGACCGACCGAACAGTCAAAGATAGTTTGTAAGCCTTTTTGACTCGCATGGTTGAGGTCAGATAGAACCGCAAGGGTATCTGCTTCAAGTGTGTTAGTACTTGTTGTCCGTTCTTCTGGGAGTTCGACGTCCTTATCCACTACCTTGGCATCGACGACCACGCGCACACCATTTGTATCAAGGAAACGACGTTCCAAGTCCACAATGATTTCACCATTCCAGTGCATGACTAGATTTGGTTTTTCAGTCACTGTCGCAACNACAACAGCGTCAATATTTTCTTTATTACATTCCGCAACGAAGGCATCTACGTCTTCAGGACGCACCACAACTGCCATCCGTTCTTGTGATTCAGAAATGGCAATTTCTGTACCGTTCAAACCTTGGTATTTAAGAGGAACCTTGTTGAGGTCGATTTCAAGACCATCTGCCAATTCACCGATAGCCACACAGACACCACCAGCACCAAAGTCGTTGGATTTCTTGATGAGACGAGTGACATCGCCATTACGGAAAAGACGTTGAATCTTACGTTCTTCGATGGCATTCCCTTTTTGAACCTCAGCACCAGCAGTCTCTACAGACTCAACTGTTTGAACCTTAGAAGAACCCGTCGCACCACCGACACCATCACGACCTGTTTTACCTCCAAGAAGGATAATCACATCCCCCGCTTCCGGTTTTTCACGGACTACATTTTCCTTAGGAGCCGCTCCGACAACGGCACCTAGCTCCATACGTTTAGCTACAAAGCCTGGGTGGAAGTATTCACGAACGTAAGTCGTCGCCAGACCAATTTGGTTCCCATACGAAGAATAACCATGAGCCGCTGTCTTCGAAATGACTTGTTGAGGCAATTTCCCAGCGCGCGTTTCTGAAATCGGCGCTGTAATGTCACCAGCACCTGAGATACGCATAGCTTGGTAAACGTAGGAACGGCCTGACAACGGGTCACGAATGGCTCCACCGATACAAGTAGCCGCTCCACCAAATGGCTCAATCTCAGTTGGGTGGTTGTGGGTTTCGTTTTTAAACATGAGGAGCCAAGGTTCCTTGACACCATCAACGTCCACTTCGATTTCAACCGAGCAGGCATTGATTTCGTCTGACACTTCCTTGTCGTCCAAACGCCCATTAGCACGCTCATAACGACCAAAAATAGTCGCCATATCCATCAAGGTTTGTGGCTTTTCAGACCGACCTAGTTCATCACGCATGGCAATATACTTGTCATAAGTCGCTTGCAATTGTTTTTGGAATTTAGAAGCTGAAAAATCAATGTTTTTCAACTCAGTCTCGAATGTTGTATGACGGCAGTGGTCAGACCAATAAGTGTCCAAAACCTTGAGCTCTGTTTCCGTCGGCACGCGCCCGATTGATTTGAAATAGTCTTGGATAAAAAGCAAATCATCCACTTCCATGGCCATCCCTTGCCCTGCCTTGTAGCGAGCAAAGTCTTCTGCCGTATAGCTTTCAAAGAAAGTCAATTTAGGAATGGTCTTGTCTGACTCTGAAAATTCCTGCTTGGCAATTCCTGTCGTGATGTCCTTGAAACGAGAATCCACTGGGTTGAGCAGGTAGTTCTTGACCGCTTCCAACTCAGTCGCATCAATATCTTTATTAACCAAGTACAATTGTGCTGTATTAACCGTTACATCACTTGAGCTACCAAGCAAAAGCAAGGCTTCCTGTGAAGAAGCTGCACGCTGGTCAAACTGCCCTGGCAGGCTTTCAATGGCAAAGAAAGCATAGTTAGCAAGATCTGCTTGCACAGCCGCTTCATCCAAGACATGGTCTGTCACCTGTTCAGAGAAAATGTGTTTTTCTGCAGGCGCAAACAGGTTCTCTGCCAAGTCAAAGATATCATAAACTTGCACGATGCGAATACTTTTCAAGCTTGAAAGTCCCAAGTTGTGCTGGAGCTCTCTCACCAAACTCTCTGACTTGACCTGAAAATCAGCCTTTTTCTCAACAAAAATACGTTTATTCATCAATTCTTATTCCTTTATTTCAGCTCTTGCAATGTTCACAAATGACCTTGAAGGTGTTATTTTTAAACCTTGCAACTTTTCCCAGACAATCTCGTAAACGTCTGTTAATTCTCCGAGATCTCTACGGAGTGAAAAGGTCTGGGGGACCTTTTCAGCCTGAGTCCTTACATCTGAAAGACGAAGGTTTTCCGTTTCTAACAGATTATTTCAAACCCTGCAATTTCTCCCAGACAATCTCGTAAACGTCTGTTAGTTCTCCCAATCCCCGACGGAAAACATCCTTGTCCATGTGATTGCCATCTGCATCCCACAAACGGCAGTTATCTGGTGAAAACTCGTCTGCCAAGATAATCTTACCATCCTTGTCAAAACCAAACTCTAGCTTAAAGTCAATCAATTTAAGACCAATCTCAGCAAACCAAGCTTTCAAGAGCTCATTGATACGACGGGTTTCTTCTTTCAAGTAGGCAATCTGCTGATCATCTGCAATCTTTAGGAATTTCACATGCTCGTCATTGATAAAGGGATCATCCAAATCATCATTTTTATAGTAAAATTCGACAATCGGAGTCTCAAATGCGATACCTTCTTCTACACCAAAACGTTTTGAAAAGGAACCAGCCGTGTAGTTGCGGAGCACAACTTCCAAAGGAATAATCTCAACTTTTTTATTGAGCTGTTCCGTGTCCGAAAGTTTCTCCACAAAGTGGGTCGCTACACCAGCCGCATTTAATTTCTCAAAAATAAAAGATGAAATCTGATTATTTAACACTCCCTTACCTGCAATCTGCTCCTTCTTGACACCGTTGAAGGCAGTTGCCTGGTCCTTGTAAGTTGAAATAATAAGATTTTCATCCTCAGTTGTATAGATATCCTTTGCTTTTCCCGAATAGATCAGTTGTTTTGACATTTTAAAGTTCGCCTTTCGTTTTACTTGAGCACATTCTACCACAAAAGCATGAAAAATTCAAGATTTTTACGAATAAATAACATTTTCCTGTTTTAAGCGTAAAGAAAAACTGCAAGATAGGCTCTTCTTACAGTTTTAAAATCATTTATCCTCTGAAAACACGAATATTACCCTCTATTCAAAAATTGATCCCAAAAATAACGGAGATAGCTTTTCTTTCCTGTAATCATCTGCAGGCGACCTTCTAAACCATAACGAAGTGTTGTAGCCTGCTCAGAAGTCAGATGGGTCTCCGCCTCAATTTTAAAGAAATTCCCTTTTTCAGTCTTTGTAGCTGTCGCATCAATACTTGTAATCGTGGAATTCAGGAAAATTTGATTCTTCGCATCATTAGTTGTAGTATAACGAACAGAGTCCCCAATCTTGACTCTAGCAACATCTTTTGAACTGAGATAGGCTGTGAGTTTGGTTTTTCCTTCCTTTTCCAAGGATGGGTAGAGTTGAGCTAGCAGGGTTCCTTCTGCGACCATGGTAGAGCCACTGGTCTCAGGATTAAGGTGAAGCACACCGTCCTCGCTTGCTATAATTTTCCCCTTATCTAGAAGACCGCCTTGCACTTTCTTACCCGACTCCGCCTCCAAAATTTTCTGATCCAAAAGGGTTAATTCCTGACCGACTTTGACTAGGTGCTGAGACTTGAGGGATTCAAGTTGACTATCCAGTCCCGTTGCGTAGGCTTGTTGAGCTCCAGAACCCGCATACTGCACACGATAAGTAGCTAAACTAGACTCTAGCTGAGCAATTTGCGCATCCACCTGTGCAACAGCCTGAGCCTTAGCTTGGGAATTTTCCTCCCTCTGAGACTTGTAAGACTGGTAGAGAGAGTAGGCTAGATTCTGACTGGTCAAGGAAGCACCTGTTTCAATAGCCGACTTAGCTGTCTGGTAATCGCGAATTTTAGCCTCTGTTTGACTGATGAGGTTCCCGATTTCAGCTTGGGTTTGACTAGCTGCTGCATTCTGGGACGCGATGGTCTCATTTTGCTGAGAAACATTACTTCTTAGACCATTCGCTTGGCTGAGATAATCTCTAAACATCTCCTGGTAACCAAACTTATCCGCCTCTGGAAATTGATCACTCCCCTCTTTCAAACTGGATTGTAAATACCCCAACTGCTTTTTTTGATCCTTTAGCATCTCCAACTGACTGGCATATGCCTCAACCTGAACAGCCTCAGCCCCTTGCTGGTACTGAACCAGTAGATCCCCCTGCTTGACTAGTTTGTTTTCTTCCAGATAATTTGCCACAATCCGTTGATTGCTAGTTGACTGGATATTGGCAATGATTCGACTAGGTTCGACAGTCGCTCGGGTGGACAAACTAATCTCCTTCTCTGCAAAAACTGCAAATCCTAACAGAAACACGAGCAAAAGGGACATAGGTAAAATCACCCGACTGGAAAAATTATGATAACGACGATTATAAAACTCCGCACTTTCTAGAAATTCTGGTTTCATCCTCTCCTCTTCCTAGCTATTCACCAAATGGGCGTAAAAGCCATCCTGTACAAGCAAGTCTGCATGGGTGCCTTCTTCGACAATCTTACCCTGATCCAAAACAACAACCTTCTCTGTCCGCTCAGCAATAGTCAAGCGGTGAGCAATGAAAATCAAGGTCTTGTCTAAAGCCATGATATTATCAACAATTCGCTTCTCTGTCAAAATATCCAAACTGCTGGTCGCCTCATCCAATATCAAGACAGGCGCATCTGTCAAGAGAGCACGCGCCAGAGCGATTCGCTGCCGTTGTCCACCAGAAATTCCAGCCCCATCTGAAGTCAATTCTGTCTGGTAATTCAGTGGCATGCGCTCAATATCCTCCCGAATCTCGGCCAACTCAACCGCCCGTAAGATGTCTTCCTGAGTCGTCCCCTCCTTGGCTCCAAGGAGAAGATTCTCCAAAATCGTTCCGTTAAAGACATAGGGCTGTTGAGGCAGGTAGTTGATGTACTGGCGCAGGGCTTTTTTATCAATCTGATTGAGATTGACGCCACCTAGACTAATCTCCCCTTGACTTGGGTCGTAAAAATTAACCATCATCTTGGCCAAGGTAGTTTTTCCTGACCCTGAAATTCCCACGAAAGCCATCTTAGACCCTTTCGGAATGGTCAAATTGATATCCGACAAGACGTCACGACCATAGCCATACTTATAGTGAACCTGCTTAAAGGTCATATCTCCCTTCATCATGCTCAAATCCTCAACTGTTTTCTTCTCCTCAAACTCCGAAGCGACCAGATAGACCTCGTTCAGACGATTATTGGCAACCTGCGCTGTTTGAAGTTTGGTTTGCAGATTGATGATATTTTCCAAAGGATTGGTAAAGTAAACAAGCAGGGTGTTATAAGTAATCAGCTGGCCCAAACTCATTTTCCCATCCATAACAAGAATGGCTCCTAGCCAGAGAACGGCAACATTGAGCAGGAGCTGAGCAACTTTTTTCAGTGCCTTTTGCTGGCTTTCTGCCCGGCTATAGGTAAAGGATTTTTTCAGATAAGCTACAAATTCCTTATCAATTTTTTGATAGCGTGAACTTTCACTAGTCAAAGATTTAATGGTCTCAATACCGTTGATGTCCTCAATGATAGAAGAAGACAGAACTGCATTGGCTTCCATAGTGTCTCGATTCATCTTTTCAAACGGCTTCATAAAAGCAAAGATAATCACTGTGTAGATAGGAAGTGCAAGTAGACTAATGAAAAAGAGCGTCATATTTTGTGAAAACAAGACAAGCGAGATAATCAAAATCGTCGACACATCCAAAAAGATCGATAGAATGGTCGACGCTAGCGCATCGATGATACTATTGGCATCTGTAAAACGGGATACGATTTCCCCTGTCCTGCGTGTCGCGAAAAAGGACATCGGCAGGTGAAAAACATGCTTGATGTAGGACAAAATCACATCAATTGACAGGCGTTGCCCCAAAACAAGTAAGAGGTATTCCTGCGCATACGATAAAATCTGCTGGAAGATATAGACGATGACTAATCCTATTGAGATAATGCCCAAGGTTGAACGCATCTGGTCTGGTACGTAACTGTCAATGATAGACTGCAGATAATAAGAGCCCACGATATTAATCAGGGTTACCAAGAGTGTTGCCAAAACGATATTAGCAATCAAACCCCGCTGTTTGAGCAAGATTGGCAAGAAGGATAGGAGCCCCTGTTTTTTCTCCTTATNGGGTTTATAGTCTGGAGACGGAGCCATAAAGAGACTGACTCCTGTCCATTCTTGCGCAAATCGCTCACGGGAAAGCTTGGTCAGCTTAACACTGGGATCTGGATCAGCGATATGGATTGCCTTCTTATCCTGACCTGTCACCACATAATAGTGGAGTAACTTCCCTTCCTTGAGCACATGAGCCACAAACGGAAAGGTCAAATCTGACAGGTCAAAGAGCGTCATATCCGCCTTGATAGCCCGCGTTTCAAAACCAATTTCCTCTGCCACCTTTACAAGACCCAAAGCAGTCGTCCCATCCATGGTCGTCTTAGCTAGTTCTCGTAGATGAGCCAAGGAGTAATAACTACCGTAGTAACCAAAGACCATAGCCAAGGAAGCCACGCCACAATCCATCTGATCCACCTGGGGACGATAGTGCCTTTTCCCAAATTTCATATCCTTCTCCTTTTTCTAACAATCTCTTTAAAAATTTGTAAGATTATTTTAACCAAATAAGGATGAAAACAGGGAAATATTCCTAAATAAACCATTTTTGCACCTAAAACGCACTTTAAAAAGCATAAACTATCATTTAAATGTAAAAAAACAGAACAAAAGTTCTGCCTGTTTAAAGTAACCGTTAAAAAATGAATGCCCAGAAATAAACTATTCTGAAATGATATTTCTATAAAGTAAGATAAATGTCATCAAGAATGATGAAATCTTAGGTATATCAAGATATTCAAACTACGTAGGTAGATTTATTTTGTTTATATTAGCCACGATTCTAATCATTAGATAAGCCATTTAGATAGACAATACAATAAACTCTAGCCAAGCTTTTTGTAGTAATTGAACGACTTTCATCTCAAACTCCAATCTGATAGTCAATCAATTTCCTATCTTACTTTCTTTTGTTTTGTACTTGTATCCTAGATAAAACAGACCAAGTAGAATTGGATAGGTTTCTGGATAAAACAAGGTGTTGATCGGATTTTTCATAATCAAATACGTTGCGATATAAAGAATGATCGATACGACAAAATACCCCTCAGCAAAACTTAATAAGAATTTTTTCATAGCAGACTCCTATTTAACTGATAAGAAAGGCAGGAAACTCCGCCATTTACATGCACAAAATCCTTTCCATTCAGATTCATCATTTATAGTTTCGATTATTTTTCTTCAAATCCTTACAAAAAATACCAAAATAGCCTGCGGCAATCAAACCTATTAGACTCCATTGCCAATCAAAAGATACTAGCGAACCCGTACGAATTAGATGAAGCGTAAGATTAAGACCTACTTCTAACAAAGGAAGTATAGTAGCTAGTTTAGGTAAGATTAAGGTTGCGATTGTTCATTACCTAACGCCCGCGACGAGCTAAATCTGAACCAAATTTGTAACCAGCCCCAAATGCGCTGAATGCAATAGCACTTAGACCAAATATAATCGAAATAGGCTCAATTCCTCCTTCGATTGCTTGCAAGTCTTTCTCATCAATTACTTGAAATTTATCCATTCTCTTCTCCTTCATTTCTATATATTAAAATGAATGTCATCAAAAATAATGAAATCGTTGGTATATCAAAATATTCAAACCATATAGGTAGGTTTATTTTGTTTACATCAGCCACTACTCTAATACTTATATAAGCCATCGAGCTGAATAATACAGTCAATTCTGGCCAATATTTCAGTATCAATTGTATGATTTTCATCTCAGACTCCAATGTTATGGCCGATTAGCATAATAACCTGCCGCAACTCCTGCACCTGCTGTAGCTGTAGCAAGCGCTGCCACACCTCCAATTAATTTCCAACTAATAACTNCCCCGCCAATAACAATCGGTGCAATCCCCCCATTCACATCCGTCAACTCTTCTTCTGTAAGAGTTGCAAAGTTCTGTTCCATTTTGTCAAAGTTTGTCATCTTTTTTCTCCTTATTTTTTTCTATATATCTAATCTTTAACCTCTAAGCCACTTAAATAGCCAGATTGGATAAATTACTGAAATCATTTTCTTCTCTCCTTCCTTTTCTTCTTACCTATCTATTCGAAAATGAACAATTCATTCATTTTTATTTTAAAAATCACTTAATGAACCACGTATAAAGACCGGTCGCATACATAAACATTCCTCCTTTTATCTTTCTCATCTCTTTATTCGCAATTTCTACTAAAAATTTTTCTTTTTTCTGCAAACAAAAAGCAACATGCAAATCATGTTGCTTTTTGCTATTCTTTACTTTTGACAACTGCTACCACATCTCCTACACTTTGCAGTTGGTCAATTTCCTCATCACTGATTTCAATTCCGAATTCATCTTCTAGTGTCAAGACGAACTCCATCAAGTCCACTGAGTCCGCATCTAGGTCATCTTTCAAACTCAAGGCCTCTGTTACGACAAAGTCCTCTCCCTGTCGCTCTTGGATAATGGTTACAATACGGTCAAAAATTTCTTTTTCTGTCATCTTTTTATTCTCCTGAAAATTCACGCGCAGTCTGGGCAACTACGTCTGTTTCTAGCATGGTACGAATCTGGCGAATCGTACTATACACAGCCTTGGCATCACTTGAACCATGAGTCTTGACAACCGGTGCCTTAACACCAAACAAGACCGCTCCACCAACATCTGAATAGTTGAGTTGCTTTTTCAAACCTTTAAGGCTATCCTTGAGAAGAAGAGCACCTAGTTTCGCTCGAAGACCACCACCTGTGATAGCTGTCTTAAGCAAGCCCATGATACCCATGGCTGTCCCTTCAATAGATTTGAGCACAGCGTTTCCCGTGAAACCATCTGCCACAACAACATCCGCAACGCCATTCATCAAATCACGCGCTTCCACGTTTCCGACAAAATTCAAGCTTTCATCAGCTGCTAGCAAGGCGTAGGTTTCCTTACGAAGGGGATCACCCTTGCTACTCTCTGTTCCATTATTGAGCAAACCAACACGTGGTCTCGAAATCCCACGAACATTTTTCGCATAAAAGGAACCCAAAACAGCGTATTGGTGCAGATGATGGGCTGTATTTTCCGCATTGGCTCCAAGGTCTAGCATGTCAAAGCCTTTGCCATCAATGGTCGGTAAGGTCGACATGAGTCCAGGACGGTCGATATTCTTGATACGACCTACAATGAAGAATCCTGCAGCCAACAAGGCACCTGTATTCCCAGCTGAGAGGACAGCGTCTGCTTCACCCTCTTTGACAGCCTTGGCTGCCAATACCATACTGGCATTTTTCTTCTTACGAATAGCTTTTGTAGGCTCATCGTCTGAGTTGATTTTCTCATCCGTATGGATAATGCTGACACGCTCTGTCGCCGTTAGATATTGCTTGATCTTGCTTTCATCTCCATAGAGTTGAACCTCAATATCTGAAAAGTCAGCAAGGGCTTGATTGACACCCTCAACGATGGCTTGAGGTGCGTAATCGCCTCCCATAGCATCTACTGCAATTTTTTTCATTTGTCTTCCTCTTTTAGTAATTGTCCCCAGTCTGCCAGGGAATCAATAAATTTCTTTGATTTTAGGTGAATTCCAACATACTCTTCGTAGATTTGGTCTATAAACTTGCGCAAGTCTTGCTTGATTTCAGGCTTGAGCGAAATAGTCTCCAAGGTCTCAAAATCAATAGCTTGAAATTGATTGAGCAGATAAGGAATATTGGGATTCAGATGACAACGTCTCTCATCTTCATGATAATGCTCTGGGCAGAGGCAGGCTCCATATTTAAAAGAAAAGTCAAAGGCCTGACCCACCCGATGGCAAAAGACACACTCATTAAAATTAAGGCTAATTCCAAATCGAGTCAAGATTTGAATTTCAAAAATATTGGTCAAAACCTGATAATCCAAACCCTCTTCCATCAACTCCAAAGTCTTTTGCAAAAAAGCAAACAAGGGAGCATCCTGCTGATTATCCTGCAAACTAGCATCTGCAAGGGCAGCCACATAGGTCGCATAAGCCATGACAAAGAGATCACTATTAATCTTGGGAAAGGTCATCACCTCATGGTAGTCTTCGATATAGCTGAGTCCATCATCATTGATTCGCAAGAGAAACCGAGCCAACACCAAGGGCTGAATAACAGGGGCCAGTTTGGACTGACCAGCGTGTTTGACGAAAAACATGCGCTTGCCCGCTTGCTCGGTAAAAATCTTGACTAACTTGTCATCCTCACGAAAGTTACGATTGTAGAGCACCAAGCCTTGACTCGTGATAGACTGAATCATGCTTCTCTCATGTACTCCTCAAGTCGTTTCATAGCCACTCTGATCATTTCCATGCTGGCTGCATAAGACAGACGCACATAGCCTTCTCCGTAACGCCCAAAGGCTGCACCAGGGATAAAGGCAACAGCCTTCTTCTGAGCAAAATTCTTCAGAAAAGCAAAGGAGTCTTGATTGTAACCCTCTGGAATCTTAGCAAAGATATAGAAGGCACCGTCTGGTTTGATAATCTCAAAACCAAGAGCAGTCATCTTCTCAATAATATAATCCCGACGCTGGATGTATTCCTTCTTCATAGGCTCTGCGTCGTTTTTACCAGCGGTCAAAGCCTCCACCGCAGCATGTTGAGCCATAGTGTTTGCGGCAGTAACCAAGTACTGGTGACTCTTGATTAACTGAGCTGTGAAAGCTGCAGGAGCAAAGATGAAGCCTAAACGCCAACCTGTCATAGCATGAGACTTAGATAAACCATTGATAATAATAGCCTGGTCTCTCAGCATAGTTCCCAAAGATACATGGGATTGCCCTGTATAGGTCAATTCCGAGTAAACCTCATCACAGACAACGAAAATCTCATACTTGCGTAAAACGTCTGCCAAGGCTTCCAACTGCTCCCGACTATAGGTAATTCCTGTCGGATTAGCCGGATAGTTGAGAATGACAGCCTTGAGCTTGTCGCCTTGCTCCAAAATGGCCTTTTCCAACATTTCAGGAGTCAAGACAAAACCATTTTCAGTCGTATCAATCTCGACAACCTCTGCCCCAACTAGATTGACAATTGGCTCATAACCTGGATAGGCAGGAGCTGGCAAGAGCACCTTATCTCCCTCTTCCAAAATAGCTGTCAAAGTAGCCGATAAAGCCTCTGTCGCCCCAATTGTAACCAAGATTTCATTTTCAGGATTGTAATCTAGCTGGTATTTTTCTTTTACAAAATCACTGGCTGCCTGACGTAATGTTAACAGACCACTCATCCCTGTATAGTAGGATTGGTTCTGGTCGATGGCCCGCTTAGCCGCTTCCTTAACATGATCTGGCGTTGTAAAATCAGGTTCCCCCAAGGTCAAACGCAGGACCCCAGGAATCTCCGAAATAGCCTGGTCAAACTGGCGAATCAAGGAAACTTGAATCTTGTCTAACTGTTTATTAAAGCGCTTGGTTAAGTCCATAGATATCCCCCTTGCTTACAGAACATAGTACTATTATACTACAAAAGCCTCCTGACCGCAAAATCCATCTGAAACCCGTATTTTTCACTTTCTGTTTTACTTTTCTTCTCGACAGGAGTATAATAATAAATGCTTATTTTCGGAGGTTTATATGTCATTTTTATCAAAAAATGGAGCAGGCATCTTTGCGTGCCTTCTCATTTCTATCATATCATGGTTCCTGGGAGGATTTTTCCCCGTCGTGGGTGCACCTGTCTTTGCAATTTTTGCTGGAATGCTCCTAAATCCCTTTCTCTCATCCTATAAACAACTGGATGCTGGATTGACCTTTAGTTCTAAAAAATTACTCCAATATGCCGTTGTCTTGCTAGGTTTTGGTCTCAATATCTCGCAAGTCTTCGCAGTTGGGCAATCTTCACTCCCTGTTATCCTCTCCACCATTTCAATAGCCCTGATTATTGCCTACCTCTTCCAGCGCTTCTTTGCACTGGATACAAAACTAGCTACCTTGATTGGAGTGGGATCTTCTATCTGTGGTGGCTCTGCCATTGCAGCGACAGCGCCCGTTATCCATGCCAAGGAAAAAGAAGTTGCCCAAGCCATTTCCGTTATCTTTTTTTTCAATATCTTGGCTGCGCTCATCTTTCCAACTCTAGGAACCTGGCTTCACCTATCTAATGACGGCTTTGCTCTCTTTGCAGGAACTGCGGTCAATGATACTTCTTCTGTAACGGCCACAGCTAGTGCTTGGGACAGTCTTTACCAGACCAATACCCTCGAATCGGCAACCATTGTTAAACTCACGCGCACCTTAGCGATCATTCCCATCACTCTCTTCCTCTCCTACTGGCAAAGTCGCCAACAAGAAAATAAACAAGGCCTACAACTGAAAAAAGTTTTCCCACTTTTTATCCTTTATTTTATCCTGGCCTCTCTCTTAACGACTCTTCTCACCTCTCTCGGTGTATCTAGTAGCTTCTTTACCCCTCTCAAACAACTCTCTAAATTCTTTATCATCATGGCCATGAGTGCTATCGGTCTCAAAACCAATCTGATTGCCATGGTTAGATCCAGTGGCAAATCTATTGTCCTCGGAGCCCTTTGCTGGATTGCTATCATCCTCACCAGTCTTGGCATGCAAGCATTGATTGGTACTTTATAATATAAAAAGGTAGCCCATGGCTACCTTTTTATTTCTCAAGAATTAAGCGAGTATGTTCTCTCTTGATACAGCGATTCATCACGATGTCATCGCATCCTCCAGCACGCAAGATTTCTTCCGCTTCTAGATTTTCAAGTCCTAATTGCGCCCAAAAAATCTTGGCATCAGCCTTGAGAAAATCACGCGCCACATCTGGCAAAAACTCGCTCCGTCGGTATACATTGACAATATCCACAGGAAAAGGAATCTCAGCTAGACTCGCATAAGCCTTTTCTCCCAAGATTTCCCCACCTGCAGCCTTGGGATTAACTGGAATGATTTTATAGCCCCGAGCCTGCATTTCCTTGGTCACTCGATTGCTGGTTGTTTCCTCACGATCGGACAAGCCCACTACCGCTAACGTTTTACTGGTCGCCAGATACTGGCGGATCACACCATCACTTGGATTGATAAATTCTTGGCTCATAGAGATCCTCCTTTTTCATCAGTATAGCACATTTTGAAAAGGCTTGCAGGTTTTGGCTATAAAAATCTCCTAGCAAGAAAAGAAACTTGCTAGGAGAACTATCTATTTCAAGTGAAAGTTTAGATTTTTTTCTCGATACTAAATAATGGAGAAAGAGGACGTTTTTCGTGGATACGAATAATAGCATCGCCTAGAAGATGAGCAATCGAAATTTGTTCAATCTTATCAATCAAACGCTCTTCTGGTAGGTAGATAGTATCCAAAACAACCAATTTCTTAATAGCTGATTTTTGGATATTGTCCATAGCTGGCCCTGAAAGTACTGGGTGCGTACAGCTTGCGTAAACTTCAACAGCACCTGCTTCAGCAAGAGCATCCGCCGCATGACAAATAGTTCCAGCTGTATCAATCATATCGTCAATCAAGATACAAGTCTTACCTTCTACTTTACCAATGATATTCATCACTTCACTGGTATTCATCTTGTCTACACTACGGCGTTTGTCAATAATCGCAATCGGAGTTTTCAAAAACTCTGCCAACTTACGAGCACGAGTCACCCCACCATGGTCTGGACTGACAACCACGTAGTCAGAGCCAACCATGCCACGGCGTTCAAAATAGTCCGCAATCAATGGAGCACCCATCAAGTGATCTACAGGAATATCAAAGAATCCCTGAATCTGTGCAGCGTGCAAATCAATCGTCAACAAACGATCCACTCCAGCCACTTCTAGCATATTTGCAACGAGTTTTGAAGTGATTGGCTCACGCGCTCTTGCTTTTCTATCCTGACGTGCATACCCATAGTAAGGCATGACAACGTTGACAGATTCTGCACTAGCACGCTTCAATGCGTCCACCATGATCAAAATTTCAAGTAAATTATCATTTACAGGTGAACTCGTTGATTGTAGGATAAAGACGTGTTTTCCACGGATTGATTCTTCGATGTTGACCTGAATCTCCCCATCTGAAAATTGGCGAACAGTCGATTTCCCCAACTCTATCCCAATTTCTTGCGCCACACGCTCTGCCAATTCTCTATTAGAAGAAAGGGCAAACAGCTTTAAATCAGAAAAAGACATGATTTCCTCCGGTATTTATGTATCACTTGTTTTTTACACAACATTTTCCATTTACCATTGTAGCGCTTTTTCCTTTATTTTTCAATCAAAAATAAAACAAGGGCAAACATTTATACCCTTGTTTTTACTATTTTATATTAGCTATATTAAAACTAAAAATCCTACATTTTAACAATCGATTTTATGCTAGGATGAAATTTTTTCGAGACAAAGTTAGTATACTTCTCTCATACTTCCTGTATCCACATCATAGACAGCACCTGAAATAACCACATCATCAGGAATCAGTGGAGATTCTCGAAGCAATTGCATATCCTCTCTCACACTCTCTTCAACATCCTGGAATGGTAAAAAATCTTGATCAGACACATCAACTCCGAGCTCGTGTTTCAACTGTTCATGAAAACTTTCATTTTGAAAGGTTTGAGCTCCACAGTCTGTATGGTGAAGCACCACAATCTCTCTAGTCCCCATTTGTTGCTGGGAAATCACTAGTGAACGAATCATGTCCTCTGTTACTCTACCGCCCGCATTCCGCAAGATATGAGCATCCCCAAGTGCCAAACCTAGAGCTTGCGCAACGTGCAGACGTGAGTCCATACAGGTCACGATAGCTACTCTGGTTTTTGGCTTCAGTGGCAGATTTAACTGCCCATGTAGGGCAACATAAGCCTGATTGGCTTGCATAAACTGTTCAAAATACGACACGATTCCCCCCTTGAAAATTTGATAGCCAAATATTTCTCCTATCTTATCATTTTTAAGAAGATTTGTCACGGATTATGCAAAGACCTTTTTCAAAACCTCCTGAATCGTTGTCACACCAATGACTTCAATTTCCTTTGGTGGAGTGATTCCTGTCAAGGAATTCTTGGGTACATAAATCTTGGTAAAACCCAGTTTTGCCGCTTCATTGATGCGTTGTTCGATGCGATTCACGCGCCGAATCTCTCCAGTCAAGCCCAATTCTCCCACAAAACATTCCTGAGGATTGGTAGGCTTGTCCTTGTAGCTTGAAGCAATGGCAACCGCAACGGCTAAGTCAATGGCAGGCTCATCCAATTTCACGCCGCCAGCAGATTTGAGATAGGCATCTTGATTTTGCAAGAGAAGCCCTGCCCGTTTTTCCAAAACAGCCATAATCAGACTTGCACGATTGAAATCAAGTCCTGTCGTCGTGCGTTTAGCATTTCCAAACATGGTTGGTGTTACCAAAGCCTGGACCTCCGCCAAAATCGGACGGGTCCCTTCCATGGTCACAACGATTGACGAGCCAGTAGCCCCATCCAAACGCTCCTCTAGGAAAACTTGACTCGGATTGAGTACCTCAACCAATCCGCCCGACTGCATCTCAAATATGCCAATCTCATTAGTCGAGCCAAAACGGTTTTTGACCGCTCTCAAGATACGGAAGGTATGGTGGCGTTCCCCTTCAAAGTAAAGCACCGTATCTACCATATGCTCCAACATACGAGGACCAGCCAGAGTACCTTCCTTGGTCACATGTCCTACGATAAAGATGGCAATGTTATTAGTCTTGGCCAGCTGCATGAGTTCAGCTGTCACCTCTCGCACTTGAGACACAGATCCTTGCACCCCTGAAATCTCAGGAGACATAATAGTCTGGATAGAGTCGATGATGAGGAAGTCTGGTTGGATACGCTCTACCTCAGCTCGAACGCTCTGCATATTGGTCTCTGCATAGAGATAAAACTCACTATCAATATCCCCCAAGCGCTCTGCTCGTAGCTTGATTTGCTGGGCAGACTCCTCCCCACTGACGTAGAGAACAGTTCCCACTTGAGACAACTGGGTTGAAACTTGTAGGAGAAGGGTTGATTTCCCGATTCCTGGATCCCCACCGATAAGGACGAGACTTCCTGGTACCACTCCGCCTCCAAGCACACGGTTAAATTCCTCCATCTCGGTCTTGGTTCGATTGACATTGATAGACTTTACTTCAGCCAGTTTCATAGGCTTGGTTTTTTCACCTGTCAAGGACACACGCGCATTCTTAACCTCGACAACCTCGATCTCTTCTACAAAAGAAGACCAAGCTCCACAGTTTGGACAGCGTCCTAGATACTTAGGTGAATTATATTCACAATTTTGACACACAAATTTCGCTTTTTTCTTTGCGATGATAAACCTCTTTCTAAATCTCTACCTCACACTCAATTACTTGGCAAAAATCAATCTTCTCGTCTGGTACAAATTGGCGCATGAGCATTCCATGAGCGACAACTAGCACTGTCTGGTAGTCTCGGTACTTTATCATAGTTTCCAAAAAACGCGCCTTCATCTCTTCAGCTGTCTCATATTGAATAGGACTATTAGGAAGCAACTCCCCATTGTTTTCTAAAAACAGAGTACGTGCTTTTTCGAAGTTCTCTATACCTGTTTCATAGACCTGCCATTCATGCAATAAGGGTTCTACTCTCAAAGGAAGGCCAGTAGCACGAACCACATAAGATGCAGTTTCTAAAGCTCTTGTCACTGCTGAAGTTACTAGCAAATCAGCTGATTGTAGCAAGGGATTTTGACAAAGTTTCTGAGCTTGTTGCCGTCCTTCCTTAGATAAAGGTGCTAAATCCATCCCAAAACCTGTATAAGAACGTTCCTCTAACTCACGGTAATCTGGCTCCCCATGACGTACAAAGATTATCTTCATCTTAATGCCCTGTCGATCCAAATCCACCAGTTCGCACGCCATCTGCCTCATCTCCATCTGCAATCAAAAATGGTGCAAAGACAGCCTGAACCACACGTTCTCCAACTTCGAGGACGACTTCCTGTTCAGTAATGTTTTTCATCTGCGCAAAGATATGTCCCTCATTTCCAGGATTTCCATAATAATCCCCATCAATGACCCCAACCGAGTTAATCAAGACCAAACCCTTCTTGCGAGGGTTTGATGAACGATCATAGAGATAGAGCACTTCTGTCGGCTGCATATAGGCCTTAACACCTGTCGGAACCAAGACAATCTCTCCTGGCGCAATAACCGTATGCACAGCAACCTTTAAGTCGTAACCAGCCGCATGAGCTGTCTCTCGTTTCGGCAATAAATTTTCATCTGTAAAACTCGAAACCAATTCAAAACCACGAATTTTCATATTTTTCTCTTTTCTATAATCATTTATTCTAGGCTATTTTATCTTATTTATTCGAAAAAAGCACGAAAAAAGAGCACACAATTCACATCGCTTAGGGCTGCTGGATTCCTCCCCTGACCCGCTTCACGCAGAACTGTTGCTCCACTATTTATTATACCACATTCCCTTCTATTTTTAAAGAGAAATTATTTTTTCCGTCGATTTCGGAAAAAATCCTGCATAATCGCTGCACAGTCATCTTCCAAAATTCCCGTTTCAACCTCTACACGATGATTGAGACGCTCATCTGTCAAAATATCGTACAAACTTCCAGCTGCACCAAATTTCTGATTCTTAGCCCCGTAAACTACGTTTGGAATACGGGCAAGCCCAATCGCCCCGCTACACATGACACAAGGTTCAATGGTCACAAAAAGCGTACAATCGAGTAGGCGCCAACTCTCTTCACTCGCATTCGCATTCTCTATAGCCATGATTTCTGCATGCATAACCGCCCGTTGCAACTCCTCGCGCGCATTATGCCCCCTACCAATGATTTCTCCATCCTTGACAATCACACAGCCAATTGGAATTTCATCGTGTTCCAGAGCAATTTCTGCCTCCTTCAAGGCCTCTCTCATAAAGGCTTCTTTTTCTTCAACTGTATAATTCATCGTTCTTCTCTTTTCCTACTTGTCGATTTTATTATTATATCATGATTCTCAACACAAAAAAAGCCACCGAACGCGGTGACTTAATAGGGAGATTATTATGAAAAAGAAAAGTTTAGGATATTTGTTACAACAAGTTAGGAGGTCTTCTTGTAACTGTCTATAGTATACCCGACTTCTCTTAAACTAATCTTAAAAATTTCCTATGACCAAACACTTTCTAAAATATTAGTTTGTTCACGACCAGGACCTACTGAGAATGTTGAGATGCGAACACCAACCAACTCACTTACACGACGAACATAGTTGCGTGCATTTTCAGGAAGGTCTTCTAAATTACGGACTCCAGTGATGTCTTCTGACCAACCTGGCAATTCCTCATAGATAGGCTTGCAACGTTTCAACTGCTCAAGGCTAGCTGGATAGTAATCGATACGTAGTCCATCAAGATCATAGGCCACACAGATTTTCACTGTATCCAAACCACTCAAAACATCAATAGAGTTCAATGAAAGATTTGTAATCCCAGATACACGGCGGCTATGACGCATCACAACTGAGTCAAACCAACCTACTCGACGTGGACGGCCAGTTGTTGTACCGTATTCATGACCTACTTCACGGATGCGATCTCCCACTTCATCAAACAATTCAGTTGGGAAAGGTCCATCTCCTACACGACTTGTGTAGGCTTTACAAACACCTACAACCTTGTCAATCTTACTTGGACCAACTCCAGACCCAATTGTCACACCACCAGCGACAGGATTTGACGACGTAACAAATGGATAAGTCCCTTGATCAATATCCAACATAACACCTTGCGCACCTTCAAACAGCACACGTTTGCCATTATCAAGCGCATCGTTCAAGATAACAGAAGTATCTGTCACGTATTGCTTGATTTGTTGACCATACTCATAATACTCTTCAAAAATATCACCAACTGAAATAGGTTCACTATCATACAATTTTTCAAACAAACGATTCTTTTCCGCAAGATTACGTTCTAAACGCTCACGAAAAATGTCTTTATCCAAAAGATCCGCAATACGAATACCGACACGAGCTGCCTTGTCCATATAGGCTGGACCAATACCTTTGATAGTTGTCCCGATTTTATTGTCGCCCTTAGCTTCCTCTTGCAGACGGTCTAATTCAATATGATATGGCAAAATGACATGCGCACGGTCCGAAATGCGCAAATTATCTGTTGTCACACCTTCTTCATGAAGATAGCTCAACTCTTTTACTAGAGATTTAGGGTTTACAACCATCCCATTCCCGATGACAGAAATCTTTTCAGGGAAGAAAATACCTGATGGAATCAAGTGCAACTTAAATTTCTTGCCATCAATCACAATTGTGTGACCAGCATTGTCACCACCTTGATAACGAGCAATCACTTCTGCATTAGCTGAAAGAAAATCTGTAATTTTTCCTTTACCTTCATCGCCCCATTGGGTACCTACAACAACAACTGAAGTCATAATAAAATTCGTCTGAGCTACTAGGAGCTCGTCCTTTCTCATATACATGGCAGGAATTTCACCCGCAATTATATCTTACAATTTATTATAAGAAAAAAACACTATTTTATCAAGAAGAAACAGTAGAAAAGATTTGGAATTTCTGTAAATAACAAAATTCAAAACCTTAAAAATTAAACAAAATCCTAAAAATATAAAATCAATACAGATTATTGTTCGTGATATATGATTTATGAGTTTCTTATTGGATAAGAGTTGTACCACCTTGCAGTAATTTATCTAGATATAGGCGATAAGCTGTTTTAAAGTGATATAGTGAAAAGTCCCTATCACTTTTTATTTTAAATCGGATTAAATAATATAGTAAAAACCGAAGATGAAGTGATTCCCACTCAGCACAACTCTGGCCTAAAGAGGTATATTCTTGTTCAACTAGTTTCAAAAAGACAAATGCTCGATCATAAAATTTCTGAAGCATATAAAAATTCCCTTTCTTATTAGTAACACTAGTCTAACAAAAATATAAACTAAAAAAACTTCAAATCCTATAAATGAAGAATTTAAAGCTAAACAAACTAAAAGTAAAATAAAGATGTAATTATAGGTACAAAAATTAAGATTTAGATTTTCAACTGTCTACTCCACTTATAAATCAGGCTCTATAATATTTGTAGTGGGTAAATCCCCTATGGATATTATGGAGCCTGATTTGTGTAGAAAAAAAGTCCCATAAGACCTATAATGAAAAGCGACCAAACCATCATTAGAAAGAATCATATGGAACCATCACATTTTATCACAAAACTACTCGATATTAAAGGCCCTAATATCCAAATTATGGATGTTGTTAATAGCTGTACACACAAAGAAATCATCGCTAAACTGGATTACGATGCCCCATCTTGTTCTAATTGCGGAAGTCAAATGAAGAAATATGATTTTCAAAAGCCTTCTAAAATTCCTTACCTCGAAACGACTGGTATGCCTACCAGAATCCTCCTTAAAAAGCGTCGTTTTAAGTGCTATCATTGTTCGAAAATGATGGTCACTGAAACATCTCTCGTCAAGAAAAATCACCAAATCCCTCGTATCATCAACTAAAAAATTGCTCAGAAGTTGATTAAAAAGACTTCTATGACTGATGTTGCTCATCAGTTGGCCATTTCAACTTCAACTGTCATTCGCAAGCTCAATGACTTCCGTTTTAAGCATAATTTTTCTCATCTTCCAGAGATTATGTCCTGGGATGAGTATGCCTTCACTAAGGGCAAGATGAGTTTCATTGCACAAGATTTTGAAAAGCTCGACATCATCACTGTTCTTGAAGGAAGAACACAAGCTATCATCCAAAATCACTTTCTTCGCTACAAGCGAGCTGTTCGTTGTCAGGTAAAAATCATTACGATGGATATGTTTAGCCCCTACTACGATATTGCCAGAAAACTTTTTCCTAACGCTAAAATCGTTCTCGACCGATTTCACATTGTACAACATCTCAGTCGTGCTATGATTCGTTTGCATGTTCAAATCATGAACCAATTCGATAGAAAATCCCATGAATACAAGGCTATCAAACGTTACTGGAAGCTCATCCAGCAGGATAGTCGTAAATTGAGTGATAAGCGATTTTATCTCCCTGAACATCAAAAAAGAAAGGATAAAATTTGTCCTTTCTAGATCTTAGCTTTTCTTCAACCCACTACAGTTGACAAAGAGCAATAAAAAAACATTCAATGAACGTTTTTGTCAGTACTCCGCCAGTAGGACTCGAACCTACGACATCATGATTAACAGTCATGCGCTACTACCAACTGAGCTATGGCGGATAAAAGCTAAGCGACTTCCATATCTCACAGGGGGCAACCCCCAACTACTTCCGGCGTTCTAGGGCTTAACTACTGTGTTCGGCATGGGTACAGGTGTATCTCCTAGGCTATCGTCACTTAACTCTGAGTAATACCTACTCAAAATTGAATATCTATCAAATAATTAGAAAACCTCACGCTTCGTATTCTCAGTTACTTTGGATAAGTCCTCGAGCTAAGTCCTCGAGCTATTAGTATTAGTCCGCTACATGTGTCGCCACACTTCC